>JAZNMU010000173.1:0-2933 GCA_045579865.1 Acutalibacteraceae bacterium | reverse complement strand
TGTCACGAAGTGACTGAGAGGTTATTCAGTCCCAAATATCACTTAAAGCGAGGTAAAAAAATGAGGCTTTATAACGTAAAGGATTTCGGCGCTGTCTGTGACGGAAAGCACGATGACGGCGACGCCATACAGAAGGCTATCGACACCTGTACTGCTGAGGGCGGCGGTATCGTAATTCTCGGTGCAGGCGAATATTACAGCCACTCAATTCAGATTAAAAAGAACGTAGAGCTTTATCTGCAGAAGGGCGCTCATCTCAAAGCCAGTGCAGACATAAAATCCTACATCAGACCCTGTGAAACCATCAACGATCCGAAGACCGCTTTGGTAGGTAACCCCGTAACGGGTAAGCCCTCCTTTGCCTTTATTTACGGCTACGGTGCAGATAATGCCACCATCAGCGGTGAGGGTGTTATCGACGGTAACTGTTATGCCTTCGTGGAGAGAAAGAGTCAGTATTATGTGACGGGTAATTTTTACCCCAGACCTACTGTTATTTACATCGAAAACAGCCACCATATCACCGTAAAGGATGTAACTGTGAAGGATGCTCCCTTCTGGACACTTCATCCTGCAGGCTGTGACGATGTGCTTATTTCAAACATCCGTATTCTTAATCCCATCGATGTGGCAAACAGTGACGGTATCGACCCTGACCATTGCTCCAATGTGAGAATAGTGGGCTGTCACGTGGTTTGTGCCGATGACTGCATCTGCCTTAAGGCTTCCAAGGGTAACAGCGAATACGGCCCCTGTGAGAATATCGTCATTACGGGATGTACTCTCACCTCCACCTCTGCCGCACTGAAGATAGGCACCGAGGGTGTGGGCGATTTCAGAAATGTCATCGTGGATAACTGCGTTATTTCCAAATCCAACCGAGGCATATCCATTCAGATAAGAGACGGCGGTAACGTGGAAAATGTCAGCTTTTCAAACATCATCATCGAAACCCGCCGATTCTGTCCCGACTGGTGGGGCAGTGCAGAGCCTATAGCTATCACCGCCTTCAGAAGAGACGAAAACACCGTCTGCGGTCATATTAAAAATATCCGCTTCAGCAATATCACCTGTAAGGGTGAAAACGGTATTCTCATTCACGGCACCGAGAATAATCCCATAGAGGATGTTACTCTCGAAAACGTAAAGGTAACTTTAGACAAAACCTCAAAGTGGGACTGCGGCATTTACGACCTTCGTCCCGCTATCGACTACGGCATCACCGAAAGTAAAAACTCCTGCATTTTCATAAAGAACGCAAAGGACGTCACCTTAAGAAATACCAAGGCTTCTTACGGTAATATCTCGCCCGATTATGCTCACGGACTTTACTGCGAAAGGGTGGAAAACCTGGAAACAGAGGGCTTTTATGCCGAAAGTGCGTCAGATAATTATGAAAATATAAAAATTATCTGAGAAAAAACCTGAAAACTCTTTACACTTTACTTTATATTTAGTAAAATGAATACTAAGAGAAAATAACGGAGGTACATTCATAATGGCAAGTAAGTACAAAAGAATACTCCTTAAGCTCAGCGGTGAGGTTTTAGCCGGCGAAGAGGGTAAGGGTATTAATTTCGATATTGTAAACGATGTCTGTCAGAGAATCAAAAAATGCACAGAGCTCGGCACACAGATAGGTCTCGTAGTAGGCGGCGGTAATTTCTGGCGCGGCAGAAGCAGCGGTGAAATGGACAGAACCAGAGCTGACCACATGGGTATGCTCGCCACCTGTATCAACGCTCTCGCTCTCTGTGACACACTCGAGCAGATGGGTGTCAAGGCTTATGTTCAGACTGCTATCTCTATGCCTTTAGTAGCTGACCCCTATACCAAAAGAGGTGCTGTAGAGCATCTGGAAAAGGGTGAGGTAGTTATCTTCGGCGCAGGTATCGGCTGTCCTTTCTTCTCCACTGACACCACAGCAGCTTTACGTGCGGCTGAAATCGGAGCAGAGATTATCTTTAAGGCTACAAATGTTGACGGTGTTTATGACAAAGACCCCAATAAATTCGACGATGCCGTGAAGTTCGACACTCTCACTCATTCAGAGGTTCTTTCAAAGGGACTGAAGGTTATGGATGCCACAGCCGCTTCCCTTTGCAGAGACAATAACATCGACATTTTAGTTTTCAATCTCAACGACTACGATAACATCGTAAGAGCTGTCGAGGGCGAAAGCATCGGTACTGTAGTTAAGGAATAATATTCCTTGATAATATAAAAATTTAATGCTCTGTACCGATACATAGTTGATAAGCTCAGACAGAAGTTCAAAGTTCAAAGAGAAAAGTTCAAAGTGTCGGGTAGCTTCGCTACGATTATATCCGATTTACCGTCAGATAAAATCTGAATGAAAATTCCACCGAATCAGTGAACTGTAAAAATATATTTCTATAATCGACGAAGGCTGATATTGAATCTGTTTTATTCCGCGGAATAAAGCTGATATTTTAATAAAAATCAACCCGCGACCATAACTTTGAATTTTGCACTTTGCCCTTTGCACTGAAGAATCAACTGTTTATTGGGTACATAGCCAAATTAAAATTCTTTACATAAGAGAGGAAATAGTTATGAAAACTGTATTTGAAACCGCTAAAACAAAGATGGGTAAAACCGTTAATGCTCTCGTTGCTGAATACGGCGCAATCAGAGCCGGCAGAGCAAACCCCCAGATTCTCGATAAGGTTACCGTAGATTACTACGGCACACCCACTCCCATTAATCAGCTCGCATCCGTTTCCGCTACTGAGGCACGTGTTCTTACCATTCAGCCCTGGGATAAAAGCGTTCTCAAGGGTATCGAAAAGGCTATCCAGACCTCAGATATCGGCATCAATCCTCAGAATGACGGCTCCGTTATCCGCCTTACCTTCCCTCCTCTTACCGAGGACAGACGTAAGGAACTTGTTAAGGATATTCAGAAAATC
>JAZNMU010000172.1:0-7316 GCA_045579865.1 Acutalibacteraceae bacterium | reverse complement strand
CTCATAACCGGTCGGTCCGGGGTTCGAGTCCCTGATGTCCCACCAATTAATATAGGGGTATAGCTCAGTTGGTAGAGCAGCGGTCTCCAAAACCGCGTGCCGAGGGTTCGAGCCCTTCTGCCCCTGCCAAAGGAAAAGTCTTGTAAACATTGCGTTTGCAAGGCTTTTTTTCATCATTTAAAAATCTCTTTTCTAACACTTTTCCAACAAAACTTTTAGAATATTTTTCCTTGCTTAATAAGCTAAAAAAGTGTATAATACAGAGAGAAAATCAAAGGAGCACAGCTATGACTAAAATTATGTTCGTCTGCCACGGCAACATCTGCCGTTCACCAATGGCAGAGTTTATATTCAAGGATTTAATAAATAAGCAGGGGAGAGAGGCTGATTTCGTCGTCTGCTCTTCTGCCACCAGCACCGAAGAAATATGGGGTAACATCGGCAATCCTGTCTATCCTCCTGCAAGAGAAGAACTGAAAAAGCACGGCCTTTCCTGTGAAAGTAAAAGAGCTGTGCAGTTAAAGAAAAGCGACTATGATAAGTACGACCTTTTCATCGCTATGGACAGCATGAATATCCGTAATATCGGCAGAATCTTCGGTAAGGATCCGAAGGGCAAGGTTCATAAATTAATGGACTACACCGACCGTAAGGGTGATGTGGCAGACCCGTGGTATTCAGGTAAGTTCGATGTGGCATACAGGGATATTTATGACGGCTGTGTGGGATTACTGGGTACTTTAGACTAATCTTTTATGAAAAACAGGAATTTTGAAAGGCAGAGAAAACAATGAACTACATCGTGCTTGACCTTGAATGGAACCAACGGCTTAAAGGTCAGGATAGAATAACAGAGCCTGTCAGGCTCAGAGGAGAGATTATTCAGATAGGAGCCGTCAAACTTGACGAAAACTATTCTGTGACTGATAGATTTAAAGTTCTGATTTCTCCCGTATATTACAAAGAAATGCACCGGATGGTATCCGAGATTACGAATATTACCACCGAAGATTTACAGAAGGGTTTATCTTTCCCTGTAGCTTTCGAGCAGTTCAGAAATTGGTGCGGTGATGATTTTGTTTTTCTTGTCTGGGGCATCGATGACCTTGATATGCTCTGCGATAATATGCAGCTTCATAACATAGACACATCGTCTGTGCCGACTACATATAATCTTCAGCTTGCCTTTGATAATCAGGTGTCTAAGGAGCACCGTCAGATTTCCTTGGCAAGAGCTATGGAGATGCTCGGCGAGCCTGCTCTGAAGTTCCACGACGCCCTTAACGATGCATTGAACACGGCTCATATCTGCACTCATCTCGATATGGAAAAGGGTCTTGCGGGCTGTGAAATAACGAGAAGGGTCAAAAAAACGAAATCACGTAAGAATCCGAAAGAGAAAAAGAAAATCTTGCCGCAGAAGCCCCCTAAGCTTTATTCGTCCAGAAGAGAGGCATTGAAGGACACGGAAGTAATAAAGTTTTATTATCCTGAATTTGATGAAGAGATAATCTGCACAGGCTTTGTAGAACAGAGCAGCAGAAAATATATGGCTGTCGGGAAGGGCAAATCCGGCAGAGAACTGTTTGTAAAGTTCAATTTCACAAAATGGGGCGAAGGAGAATTCAGCGTTTCCCGTATCGCACACGAAATGACCGAGGAAAGAAAAATTTGCTATCTTAAACGAAAAAAGAGGGCAAAGCAATCGAAGGCGAGGTATTATAACAAGTTCAAAAAATCTGTATGATTACTGAAATAGTTTTTTGTGATGATATAATTTAATTTGGGAGGTAAAACTGTGACTTTAAAGCTTTTTATGGGGGCAATAGTAAAATTTTTATTTGGTGTATTACTTGTAGGCTTACTTGTTTTTCTGACTGCAGGTACTTTGAATTACTTTAACGGATGGCTGTTTATGGGTATTCTCTTTATACCTATGTTTATTGCGGGAATCGTTATGATGGTGAAAAATCCCTCACTTCTGAAAAGCAGGCTAAATGCCAGGGAAGAAGAGGCTGAGCAGAGTCTGGTCGTAAAACTCAGCGGACTTATGTTTCTTGCCGGTTTTATTGTGGCGGGTCTTGACTTCCGTTTTGGCTGGAGCAAACTTCCGATGGCAGTAGTTATAATTTCTGCTGTGCTGTTTCTGATTGCCTATGCTCTTTATGCTGAGGTGCTTCGTGAGAACACATATCTTTCCCGAACTATAGAAGTGCAGGAAGGTCAGAAGGTTATTGATACGGGCCTTTACGGTATAGTCAGACATCCGATGTACAGTGCTACTTTATTGCTGTTTATGTCTATTCCTCTTGTACTCGGTTCGGTTTATTCCTTTATTGTTTTTCTCGCTTATCCCTTTATTATTGCCAAGAGAATCAGAAACGAAGAGGAATTCCTCGAAAAAGAGCTTGAGGGCTACCGCGAATACAAGACAAAAGTCAGATACCGTCTTTTACCGTTTATCTGGTAACATTAAAATATGCGGAGAAAATAAGATGCTGAACAGAGAAAAGTTTGATAAATATATATCATATTATTACGGAGTCACTGGCGAATATCCCTGGGTTCAGTATCCGGGGTACACCGTTTACCGACATTCTTCAAATAAAAAGTGGTTTGCTGTGGTTATGAATCTGCCTAAAGCTAAATTAGGGCTCAAGGAAGAGGGGACGGTAGATGTGGTAAACTTAAAATGCGACCCTGTGATGATAGGTTCCCTTCATAAAGAAAACGGGATTTTCCCTGCATATCACATGAATAAGACTTATTGGATAAGCGTTCTGCTTGACGGCAGCGTAGAGGATGAAAAAATCAAGTGGCTTCTTGATCTCAGTTTTGACCTGACAGGAAAAAAACTGAAAAAAATAAAATAATTATCGAAAAGACTTGAATTTTATGTTTCCTTGTGCTATACTACATCGAACAATTTTGAAGGAAGGTGAAAAGTATGTGCAAAAATCTTTGTTTTGGTGCCCGTATTTCTTCTCCTTTTGTTTCTCATTTTTCTATTATTAATATTGTTTCTTTTAACGGGTAACTTTTTTGTTGCCCGTTATTTTTTTGTCCTGATTTTTATTGATTTATTAAAATATTTGTTATATAATAATATGAACAATAATATTCTGTAATTTTATGTTTCAGTAAAAGCAAAAGGAGTGGTACAGATGAAACATTTACTTAAATTACTTGACTGGTCGAAAGAAGAAATTCTTGAAACTCTTGACCTTGCAGACAAGCTTAAAGCCGAAAAGAAGGCAGGTATAAAGCATCCTCTTCTTGAAGGCAAAACCCTCGGTATGATTTTCCAGAAATCTTCTACGAGAACACGAGTTTCCTTCGAGGTAGGTATGTATGATCTTGGCGGTACACCTCTCTTCCTTTCCTCAAAGGATTTACAGATAGGCAGAGGTGAGCCCGTACAGGATACAGCGAGAGTTCTTTCACGTTTTCTCGACGGTATTATGATAAGAACCTTTGATCAGCAGGAGGTTGAGGATTTAGCAAAGTACGGCTCCATCCCTATAATAAACGGTCTTACAGACTTCTGCCATCCCTGTCAGGTGCTCGCTGACCTGCAGACTATCCGTGAATATAAGGGCTCTCTCGAGGGCAAAAAGCTCTGCTACATAGGTGACGGTAACAATATGGCAAATAGCCTTATCGTAGGCTGTCTCAAGGTAGGTATGAAGGTAGCCATTGCCTGTCCTAAGGGCTATGAGCCCGATGACGGTGTAGTAGAATGGGCAAAGGAAAACGGCGACCTTCTCATTACCGAGGATATTCTCGAGGCCTGTAAGGGTGCCGATGTTCTTTACACAGACGTATGGGCATCTATGGGTCAGGAAAGCGAAGCTGCAAAGAGACAGAGAATTTTCAAAAGTTATCAGATTAACGACGATGCAGTAAATGCCGCTAACGAAAATGTAATGGTTCTTCACTGCCTTCCTGCTCACAGAGGTGAGGAAATTACCGATAAGGTGCTTGAAGAACACGCAGACCAGATTTTTGACGAGGCTGAAAACAGACTTCACGCACAGAAAGCAGTTCTTGTAAAGTGCTTTCTTGACTGATACCTATAAATAAAAAAAGAAAGGAATATCACATCAGTGATAAAGGTCAAATGTATGAAAAAGCGTTATTTGGTTTTACAGGACGGTACTGCTTTTGAAGGTTACGCCTTCGGTGCCGACAGCGAAAATATCGGTGAACTCGTTTTCACCACCAATATGGTCGGTTATATCGAAACCCTTACCGATCCCTGCTACTACGGTCAGATCGTTATGCAGACCTTCCCTATGGTAGGTAACTACGGCATTATCGAGTCCGACTTTATCGGTCAGCCTAAACTTCACGGCTATGTGGTAAGAGAGTGGTGCGAAGCTCCCTCAAACTTCCGCTGTGAATATGACCTTGACACTTTCCTTAAAAATAACGGAATCCCCGGTATTTACGGTGTTGATACCAGAGAAATCACAAACATTATCCGTGACGGCGGTACAGTCAATGCAAAAATCTGTGACGAGCTTCCCGCTTCTTTCGATGACATAAAGGAATATAAAATCGTTTCCGCTGTGGAAAACACAGGCAGCACCGAAAAGAGCGAATTCGTACCTGAAGGTGACTGCAAAAAGCATATCGCTATCGTTGACCTGGGCTCTACAAAGAATATGGAGCAGGCTCTTATGGAAAAGGGCTACAAGGTTACTCTTCTTCCTTATAATTTCAAAGCAGATGAAGTTGAAGCTGACGGTGTGATTATTTCAGAGGGTCCCGGCTGTCCCTGTGCTAATGCTGAAATCACTGCACAGATTAAAGAGCTTATGGGTAAGGTTCCCGTTTTCGGTATCGGTCTCGGACATCAGCTTATGGCTCTTTCACAGGGTGCTGAAACAGAAAAGCTCACCTATGGACATCACGGCTCGAATCAGCCTGTTAAAATTGTAGGTACTCCCAGAACTCTTATCACTACCCAGAATCACGGCTATGTGGTTAAAAAGGACAGTGTGAAAGAAGGAGTTATCTCTCACCTTAACGGTAACGACGGCACCGTAGAAGGTATCGAATACACGGATAAGAAAGCATTTTCCGTTCAGTTTGAGCCTGATGATGCACTTATCGAAAAATTCTTAAATATGATGGAGGAGTAAGCAATGCCACTTAATAAAGATATCAAAAAAGTTCTTGTTATCGGTTCAGGTCCTATTGTTATCGGTCAGGCTGCTGAGTTCGACTATGCAGGCGCACAGGCTTGCCGTGTTCTTAAGCAGGCAGGTGTAAATGTAGTTCTTGTTAACTCCAACCCCGCTACCATTATGACTGATAAGGCTTTAGCTGATGAAATTTATCTCGAGCCTCTTACCACAGAAACAGTAAAGAGAATTATCAAGCTCGAAAAGCCCGACTCACTTTTAGCAGGTCTCGGCGGTCAGGTAGGTCTTACCCTCGCTATGCAGCTTTCCAAGGAAGGCTTCCTTGAAGCAAACGGCGTTAAACTCATCGGTACCGATGTTGAAGCCATAGATAAGGCTGAGGACAGACAGCTTTTCAGAGATACTATGCAGTCCATCAATCAGCCCTGTATTCCTTCCGATATTTCTAACGACATCGAAACCTCACTTGAAATCGCAAAGAGAATCGGTTATCCCGTAATCGTACGTCCTGCTTTTACCCTCGGCGGTGCAGGCGGCGGTGTAGCATACAGTGAGGACGAGCTTCGTATTATTGCTAAGACAGGCCTTGATGCTTCTCCTATTACACAGATTCTCGTTGAAAAATACATAAAAGGCTGGAAAGAGATTGAGTTTGAAACTATGCGTGACAGCGCAGGTAACGCTATCGCCATCTGTTCCATGGAAAACTTCGACCCCGTCGGCGTTCACACAGGTGACAGTATCGTTGTTGCTCCCGCACTTTCTCTTTCAACCAAGGAATACAATATGCTCCGTCAGGCATCACTTGACATTGTTTCTGCCCTTAAAATCGTTGGCGGATGTAACTGTCAGTTTGCCCTTAATCCCGAATCCTTCGAGTATGCGGTTATCGAGGTTAACCCCCGTGTTTCCCGTTCCTCCGCTCTCGCTTCCAAGGCTTCAGGTTATCCCATCGCCAAGATGACCACCAAGCTTGCTCTCGGTTATAATCTTGACGAAATCGTAAACGACATCACAGGCAAAACCTGTGCTTGTTTCGAGCCTTCACTCGACTATGTGGTATGTAAGTTCCCCAAATGGCCCTTCGATAAGTTCCTTGGTTCTTCCAGAAAGCTCGGTACACAGATGAAGGCTACAGGTGAGGTTATGTCCATCGGTCAGTCCTTTGAAGAGGCTATTATGAAGGCTATAAGAGGTGCTGAAATTTCTCTTGACACCCTCAATGCCGCTCCCATCAGCGACCTTCCTCTTCTCGAAAGACTTGATATTGCCGACGACAGACGAATCTTCACCGTATTTGAGGCTATTAAAGCCGGTATTTCCGATGATAAAATTCACGAAATCACCGCTATTGATAAGTGGTTCATCGCAAAGCTTCGCAACCTTGCAAACTTCGAAAACGAAATCGATGGTAAGGAAATCACTGAAGAGCAGTATCTCAGAGCAAAGAAGCTCGGTTATACTGACAAAGCTCTCCGCAAGTTCTGCTCCTTCCCTGAGTCCTTCCATAAGGAAGCAAGCTATAAGATGGTTGACACCTGTGCCGCAGAGTTCAGCGCAACCACACCTTATTTCTATTCATCCTATGATAAGGCTTGTGAATCAAGAAGATATAACCGTTCAGGCAAGGATGTAGTTATGGTTCTCGGCTCAGGTCCCATCAGAATCGGTCAGGGTATCGAATTCGACTACTCATCCGTTCACTGTGTATGGACTCTCAAAGAGCTCGGCTACGATGTTGTTATTGTTAATAATAACCCCGAAACTGTTTCTACCGACTATGATACAGCCGACAGACTTTACTTCGAGCCTCTCAACGAAGAGGATGTAATGAACATTATCAAGGTTGAAAAGCCCATCGGTGTTGTTGTTGCCTTCGGCGGACAGACAGCTATCAAGCTTACCAAATTCCTTGACGATAACGGCATTAAGATTCTCGGTACCTCTCAGGAGGGTATTGACACAGCTGAGGACAGAGAAAAGTTCGACGCTCTTCTCGAAAAATACGGCTTTATGCGTCCTAAGGGATGCGGTGTTATGACTTTAGAGGAAGCACTCGAAGCCGCTAACAGACTTACTTATCCCGTACTTCTCAGACCTTCTTATGTTATCGGCGGTCAG
This sequence comes from Acutalibacteraceae bacterium, assembly GCA_045579865.1. Classification (GTDB taxonomy): domain Bacteria; phylum Bacillota; class Clostridia; order Oscillospirales; family Acutalibacteraceae; genus UBA6857. Next base: position 45 of record JAZNMU010000172.1, on the reverse strand, counting down.
AATATGATGATCGTTCACAACGACATAGAGGTTGAAAGATACATG
>JAZNMU010000171.1:0-15893 GCA_045579865.1 Acutalibacteraceae bacterium | reverse complement strand
ACCTCGGCGGCTGTTCTTCTCAGAAGCTCTGCAAGCTCACCGACGGTAATTTCCTCGGGGATTTTAACCGTAAGGGTTTTCTTCGCTCTTTCAGCGGCAATTCTCTTAAGTCTTTCTGCCTCTGTTTCTCTCTTTGAGGAGCGTGTACCCTGCTTTCTGTACTGCTGGCTCTTCTGCTTGAGCTTCTGCTTGGTGGAGCCCATTTCGTGATCTCTTCTGCCGCCCTGTGAAGCCATTTCGTCATATTTTTCGTTGTACTTTTCCAGGTCAACGTTACTGCTTCTGGTGTCAACGTGTCTCTTTTCGCCCTTAGTACGGGACTGAATGAGCTTTTCCTTCTGTTCCTTTTTAGGCTGCTGAGGAGCGGGAGCCTGAGTCTTTTTATCCTCGGCTTTCTTTTCTGCCTTGGGAGCTTCCTTTTTACCCTCGGGCTTTTTCTCTGCTTTTTCAGCCTTGGCGGGTGCCTTCTTTTCTGCCTTGACCGGCTTTTCTTCCTTCTTTACGGGCTCTTCCTTTTCAGCAGATGCTTCTTCAGCCTTCTTGGTCTCTGCCTTGGCTGCCTTCTGTGCTTCACCTGCGGCGAAATATGCATCGAAGGATGCAACCTCATTTGCCTGTGTTATTGTTTCAAAAATATAGTCCAGCTCTCTGTCCTCGAGAACGGTTGTATGCTTTTTGGGTTCATCAGAAATTTTAGCCAGAATTTCTATAACCTTTTTACTTGTGCTGCCGAAGTCCTTGGCAACCTCGTGAATTCTGTATTTTTCTCTGGGCATAGTATCAATCCTTTCTGTCTGAATTGTTCGTATATTTGTCTGCGGCGGCCTTACCGAAGCCCTCATCATCGACGCTTATAACTGCCGCCTTGATTCCGATGGCCTTTGAAAGCTCGCCTGTGGTGTATTCAGTGAAGAGTACGGGGATGTTTTTTCCGCCGTAGCTGCAGGCGTGGGTAATTTCTCTTTTAAGTCTGTCGGAGCCCTCCGAGGAAAGAATAACAAGCTTTGCTTTATTTTTCACCACGGAAGAGATAACCGCATCGTGACCTGTGCTGAGCTTACCCGATCTTCTTGCCATACCTAAAAGAGATAGGAATTTATCATTCACCTTTTTCCATCTCCTGTCTCATTTTTTCTATGACTTCATCAGGTATAACACAGGAAAGTGCCTTCTGAAATCTTTTTGCCTTGATTGCCTTTTCGAAGCACTCTGTCCTTCTGCACACATAAGCGCCTCTGCCCGCCTTTTTGCCGACCAGGTCAAGACTGATTTCATAGGCTTCCTCAGCATTTTCATCTTCGGTCTTTATTTTTGTTTTGACCACTCTGACGAGGTCTCTCTGAAGAAACATTTCTCCACAGCCTAAGCATTTTCTCATGGGCATTTTTTTGTTCATTCTTTTGCCCTCTCATTCTTAATTCTTATTCAGTTACTGCACTCAGAGGCTTGATGTCGATTTTCCAGCCTGTGAGTCTGGCAGCAAGTCTTACATTCTGACCCTTGTTACCGATAGCAAGTGAAAGCTGACTGTCGGGAACGACAACTCTGCAGCTTTTGGGGCTTTCGCTGATAACCTCAACGGAAACAGCCTCAGCGGGAGCAAGAGAAGCAGAAATGTATTTTTCGGGTTCTTCACTGTAGGAAACGATGTCGATTTTTTCACCGCAGAGAGTTTCAACGATGTTGCTTACACGCTGACCTCTGGGACCGATACATGCGCCTACTGCATCTACATTTTCATCATTACTCATAACGGCAATCTTTGTTCTGGAGCCGGCTTCTCTGGAAACGGAGATAACCTGTACCGTGCCGTCATAAATTTCGGGAACCTCTGTTTCAAATAGTCTCTTTACTAAACCGGGATGCTTTCTGGAAATGTTAGCATAGCTGGTGCCGCTTTCTTCCTTGATGGAAGCAACGAATACCTTGATAAGCTGACCGGGCTCGAGAACCTCACCGGGAATCTGCTCACTTTTGGGAAGAATTACGTTTACTCTGCCGATTTCAATGGAAGCGTCACCTGTATCGGGGTAAACGATATTTACCTTAGCGGTAACAACCTCCTGATCTCTGTCCTGAAGCTCTTTGGCCTTGAGCTCCTTTTCAGCCTCTCTGATACCCTGACGGATAACACTTTTGGCTGTCTGCGCTACGATTCTGCCGAACTTTTTCGGGTCAAGAGTAATTTCAACAAAGGAACCTACCTGTGCGTTTTCGTCGTAGTTTCTGGCCTGCTCGAGAGTCATTTCTGCCAGGGGTTCTTCGATTTCATCCACAACGGCTATTCTTACATAAACATCCATTGTCTGCTTTTCGGGGTCGATGTCACATACTACATTGTCTCTGTTACCGTAACTGTTTTTGGTAGCGGAGATAATTGCGGCCTTGATTTTTTCGTACATATAGTCCGCAGGGATACCGTTTTCCTTTTCGAGAAGTGCAATCGCTTCAAAAAATTCTTTGTTCATTTTTTTCTGTTCATCCTTTCTTAAATCGTGAGCTTTTACATTTCAAAATCGTCCGCTTTAATCCATGAGGCTTCCTTTTTGGTGAAGGTGAAGCCGCTTTCGTCGGACATTCTTATGGTTATATTACCGTCGTTATAGTCCTCGAGAATTCCGCTGAACTCTCTTTTACCCTCGACGGGGCGTATCATTTTTACTTTGATTTTTTCTCCCACATAGGCGCTGAAATGCTCGTCTCTGACGAGATCTCTTTCCACTCCGGGAGAGCTTACTTCCAGGAAATAAGCCTGTTCGATAGGGTCGCTTTCGTCCAAAGGTTTATTGATGGCGTGTGTCATATCCACACAGTCATCGATGCTTACTCCGCCTTCCTTGTCGATGAAAATACGCAGATACCAGTCAGCGCCTTCCTTAAGAAAACGGACATCCCAGATACTAAGTCCGAGCTCCTTTGCCAAAGGCTCTGCGATTTCCCATACAAGGGAAACGGTATTCTTTCCCTTTGCCATAAAATCACTCCTTAAATAATATTCAATTGTAATGCTGTGATGCAATTTTGCAACAAAGAAGAGCGGACTTTTCTAAAGCCCACTCTAACATACATCACTAACATCTGTATAATATCATACTTTTCCCTATAAATCAAGTATTATAAGATATTTTTTTCAATAAATTCCCTTTACCTCGGCGTACATTTATGATATTATATCATATAGTATAAAATAAAGGAGATTTTAAATATGGAAACATTATTCGCTTCAATGAAAGAACTCTTTTTCACAAACGTCCCTGCCTCGGTGGCAGTTATCGGTCTGGCCGCATACTTTTTCGGTATGGCTGTGGTATTTATCGCCTCTCCCATCAAAAATGCCGAAAGCTTTTCCGTAAAGCCTGTGGATAATGCCGGTAAGACAGAAATCCGTGTTTACTACGGTGGTATTTCCTTCGCACTGGGCGCATTTCTTGTTTATCTTACTATTGCACTCGGTACACCCGTTCACTCTCTCGTCGGTGGTCTTTTCTTCTCCACCACGGTTTTAGTGACAAGAACCATCTTCCTCTTTGTCGATAAGGGCTGGAAATGTCCCTATACAAAGCTTGCCATTCCTGCAGAAAGCCTTTTCGTTATCGCTCTGTGGGTATGCTTCATTCTTTCAAAAACTCTCTATTAATAATCCGAGGTGAACGATATGCTTTATCCCATTATTCCCAAACCGCAAAAAATAACCGCAGGAGATGATGTGGTTTTCACTCTTACGAAATACTGCGAAATCGAAGGCGCAGACAAATTCCCTAAGGCAGTAAGCAGCCTGAAAAAGTTCCTTTCAGAGAGCTTCTCTATCGAGCTTCTCGGCACAGGAAAGGAAAAAATTATTCTTGACCTCTGCGATGAAATCTCAAATGACGAGGGCTACACCCTTTCAGTAAAAGCCGACGAGGTCATCATCCGAGGCAGAACCGAAGCAGGCATCTTTTACGGCATACAGACCTTAAAGCAGATGCTTATGTATGGCGACCTGTCTCTTTGCAGTGCAGAGATAGAGGATGAGCCCGCCTTCTCTTACCGCGGCTTTATGCTTGACAGCGGAAGATACTTTTTCACCAAGGAGGCAGTTTTCACCTTCCTTGAAATAATGGCTCTGCATAAGCTCAATCATTTCCACTGGCACCTGACCGAGGACCAGGGCTGGAGATTTTACAGTGAAAAACATCCTCTTCTGACGGAAATCGGCTCCTACAGAAGCCACACTAATTTTAACACAGTTCCTCACAGCGGTTACTATACCAAAGAGGATATGAAGGAGGTCGTGGAATATGCCCACGCACTTCATATCAAGGTTATTCCCGAAATCGACACCCCGGGCCACACCGTAAGCGCCATCGCCGCCTATCCCCACCTTTCCTGCTTCGACCGCAATATGGTCACGGCTACGAAATGGGGCGTGAAATACGACGTTTTATGCGTAGGTAAGGAAAGCACCTTCGAATTCGTTCAGTCGGTACTGGACGAGGTTACGGAAATTTTTACCGACGGAATAATACATATCGGCGGCGACGAGGTACCCACAGCGCGCTGGGAGCTTTGCCCCCACTGTCAGAAGAGAATGGAGGATGAAGGACTCAAGGAGCCGGGCGACCTTCACACCTACTATCTCGGCAGAATAGGAAAATATCTCCGTGATAAGGGCTTAGAGGTTATAATGTGGAACGACCGTGTAAAGGATTATATGCCCGACAGCTTCCTAAGCTGGCAGTTCTGGAACACGGACATGGATAAAAAGGACATAGAGGGCGAAATTAAAAAAGGACGCTCCTTCATTATCTCTCCCGAAAAAGCCTATTATCTTGACCTGCCCTACGGTCTGGTAGACCTTAAAACCTGCTACGACTATGACCCCTACATAGAAGGACTCACCGAAGAAAACAGACATCTTTTAAAGGGTGTCGAGGCCTGTCTGTGGGCGGAATTCGTTCCCGATATGGAAAAGGCAGGCTACTGCACCTTCCCGCGTCTCGGTGCTATCAGTGAAAGTGCCTGGACGAAAAAAGAAAATAAAAGCTATGAGGATTTCTCAGAAAGACTCGACGGCTACTATAAGCACATCAAAGCGATAAATATGAACTCCGCCTCAAAGAAGCAGGCTATTCCCACAGGTATCAGAAAGAAAGCCTCCGCTCTTTACTGGGAAAGACGCAGACTCTGCTGGGGCGGACTGGAAAACCTCATTACAAATAATAAACTGCAAAAAATGTACGGAAAGAAGGATAAATAAAATGATCAACGTTATTCCCAAGCCAAATAATCTTAACTTAAACGGCGGTAACTGCTACATTTACAGAAACAGAGTTCTTTTACACGTGGATAAAGAGCTTTCAGATATCGAAAAGTTCATCGGAAAATGTCTCGGTGTAAAAACAGGCAAGGCAGTAAACGAAAGTCACATCGAATTCATTTACGACGATACTCTCGTCGAGGAAACCTATACCATTAAAGCTGAAGGCTACGGCATCAAGGTTTTCGCAGGTACCTACAGCGGTGCCTTCTACGGTCTTATGACTCTTTCACAGCTTCTTCTCTCCGAGGCCGATGACAGCGAAACTCTCATCTGTCCTCAGCTTATCATCGAAAAGGATTCACCGAAATATGCCTGGAGAGGCTTACAGCTGGACGAAAGCCGCCACTTTTTCGGCAAGGACACCGTAAAGAAATATCTTGACTTTATGGCTCTTTACAAGCTTAACCGCTTCCACTGGCACCTCACCGATGACCAGGGCTGGAGAATAGAGATAGAAAAATATCCCCTTCTCACAGAAATCGGCTCCTACAGAAAGGGCAGTCAGCTTCATGCCTGGAACTGCACCGACTATGAGGAAATCCCCCACTCGGGCTACTATACCAAGGATGACATCAGAGAAATCATCGCTTATGCCAAGGAAAGATGTATCGAAATCGTTCCCGAAATCGACTTCCCCGCTCACTGTGCCTCAGCCATCGCCGCATATAACGACCTTGCCTGCCGTAATATTCCCTGCGAGGTATTTGACTTCTGCGGTGACACTCTGGCAAAGGTTAAAGGTATCAGAAACTGGAACAGACCGCTCTGTCTCGGCAAAGACAAGGTTATCGACTTCGTGAAGGACGTAGTGGATGAGGTGGCAGACCTTTTCCCCTTCCCCTACTTCCATATCGGTGGTGACGAAGCACCGACAAACGAATGGAAGGATTGTCCCGACTGTCAGAAGCGCATCAAAGAAAACGGTCTTAAAAATGAGGTAAATCTACAGGCCTGGTTCACCAACGAAATCAATGCCTTCCTTAAAAGCAAGGGTAAAACTATGATAGGCTGGAACGAGGTTCTCAACTCTGAAAACACTGACACTGATGTAGTAGGTCAGTACTGGATATCGAGAAACGGCAACAATGTTATCAAGCACCTCAAAAAGGACGGGAAGGTAATACTTTCCAATCATAAATATTTCTATTTTGATATGGCTTACGACTACTGCACACCCAAAGGCACCTACACCTACGAGACCGAAACAGTTAAAATAAAAGGCGACCTGAAAAAGAACATTCTGGGCGTTGAAGCACAGATGTGGACAGAATGGATTACCAATGAGGACCATATTTTCTTTATGCTCTTTAACCGCGGTCTTGCCCTGAGCGAAAATGCCTGGACATACCAAAAGAATTACAAATCCTTCAAGGAACGCTTACAGCTTCACAAAACCTTTATGGACAGAATGGGCATCTACTACGGTAATGACCATATAACTATGCGAAAAAACAACTCCTACAAAAAGAGAATGGCTAAAAAGCACGGCTTCACCGTAAAGCATAACGATGCCGAATTCAGACTTGACGGAATATATAACAAAAAGCTGAAAAAACAGGCAAAGGAAAGAGCTAAGGAAAAAGCACTCAGAGAAAAGGAAGAAGCAAACGCCAAGGGTATCGATGAGCTTATCGATTCTGCTCTTATCAAGGTAGCAGGAATGGTATTCGAAGAGGAATAATATAAATAAAATAAGGGAGTGCCCGGCACCCCCTTATTTTATTATCCTGTTAAGCTTCACTGCCACAAATGCCGAAAGGAGACATTTCATAACATCTCCCACAATAAAGGGCAGAGATATGGAAGTGAAAGCAGAAATTATATTTCCGCCGTTATGAAAGCACATAAATGCCACAGCAAAAATATGCTCAATAATAAGTCCTGCCAGCAGAGCCGTCAGATATTTACCGAAGCCTATGTCTTTACCCTTAAGTCTGCTCATTAAAGGTACAGCCAGCAGAAACCCCCAGTAAAAGCCACCGGTTATGCCGAAGAGCTTACCTATTCCTCCTCCACCCGAAAACACGGGAAGTCCCACAGCGCCCATTAAAAGCCACAGTCCCACCGCAAGAAAACCTTGCCACGGAGAAAGAAGAAGAGCTGTAAGGTTAATGAATACCGTCTGCAGAGACAGTCCGCTGACCGAGGGCATTGGCAGATAAAAATAAGAGGACAGTATAATGAGAGATACCAGAAGTGCACTTTTTATGTTCGTATAAAGTTTTTCTTTGTTTCTCATTATTTCACATCCTCATCATTTAAATAATACTCCCGATTTTTAAGGTCGGGAGTATTAATGTTTTTATAGAATATTATTCAGCTTTGAAGAACTCGAAGCAGGCTCTGTAGGTGCTGTAAACATCTGTCTTTGAAACTACCTCATAGGGTGCGTGCATGGAAAGCACGGGCACACCAAGGTCAACAACATCTACACCGAGGTTAGCGATGTACATAGCGACAGTTCCTCCGCCGCCCTCGTCAACCTTACCGAGCTCACCGGTCTGCCAGGAAACATTGGCAGCATCGAGAATTCTGCGGATTTTACCTACAAATTCTGCACTTGCATCGGAGGTACCTGATTTACCTCTTGCACCTGTGTACTTGGTGATTACTGCACCGTGATTGAGGGCGCAGGCATTATACTTATCGTGTACTGAGGGGAAGTTCGGGTCAAAGCCTGCGTTAACGTCAGCGGAAAGACATTCGGACTTAGAAAGCACATCTCTGCCGTCCACACCGTCCAGCTGTGCCAGGTCTTCAACGAAATATCTGAGGTAAGCAGAGTTAAGACCTGTATTACCGTCAGAACCGATTTCTTCCTTATCGGCTAAAACTGCTAAAATGGTACGCTCGGGAATTTCGCTGTCGAAAACAGCCTCACAGGCGGGATATGCACATACTCTGTCATCGTGGCCGTAAGCACCGATGAGACTTCTGTCGAAGCCGATGTCAGAAACGGGGAATGCAGGAACGAGTTCAAGCTCTGCAGAGATGAAGTCCTTTTCCACGATACCGTATTTTTCGTTGAGGATTTTCATAATATTGAGCTTTACGAGCTCACTGCCCTTGTCTGATTTGAAGGGTCTGGAACCGATGAGGATATTGAGCTCTTCGCCTCTGATGCCGTCAGAGAGAGTACGCTGACCCTGCTCTTTACCGAGATGGGGAAGAAGGTCCGTAACTACGAACTTGGGCTCGCCTTCTTTTTCACCGATGTTTACCTTCACGCTTGTACCGTCAGCTTTGATGATAACGCCGTGAAGTGAAAGAGGAATAGCCACCCACTGATACTTTTTGATACCGCCGTAGTAGTGGGTTTTGAAGTATGCCAGCTCACTGTCCTCGTAAAGGGGTGTGGGCTTTAAGTCGAGACGGGGTGAGTCGATATGTGAAGCGACGATTTTAACGCCGTTCTTTGCACCCTGCTTACCCATAAGAGCGAGAATAACACTCTTACCTCTGTTGTTAAGATAAACCTTATCACCGGGCTTGTAGGTCTTCGTCTTGTCAAAGGCGGTAAAGCCGTTCTTTTCTACCTTTTCGATAATATAGTCGGTGCATTCTCTTTCTGTTTTGGCATCGTTCAGGAACTTCATATAGCCCTCGCAGAACTTGTCTGCCTTAGCTACCTCTTCCTCACTCATCGCCACGGAAAAATGCTCCTTTTTCATCATAAGCTCTTCTCTGAGAACTTCTGCTGCGCTTTTTCCTTTTTCCATTATTAATCGTCCTTTCCGTTATATAGTTTTGAATATATATTTCTGGTTTTTATAACCTTATTCACATAGTTTTTCGTATTTTTAAAGGGAATATCGTAAAGGGTTTTCCCGTCATGAGAATACCTTTCATCCTTAAGCCATTTCGCCACATTACCCATACCTGCGTGATAGGCGGCAAGAGCAGTGGCCTCATCCTTATATTTTTCGAAGAGTATACCGTAGAAATAACAGCCGTATTTTATGTTTGTTTCTGCATCAAAAAGCATCTCTTCACCGAGCTTTTCTCCCCTTTTGCTCTGTAACCACTCAAAGGTGTCAGGGGTCAGCTGCATAAGGCCGCAGGCATCGGCATAGGAAACAGCATTTTTATCGTAGCCGCTCTCACACTCGATTACCGCATAGACAAAATATTCGGAGAGACTGTTTTCCTCAGTATATTTTTCAACAAAATTCTTATAATCCGTCGGATATAATATCTTAAGTATTGACAGGGAGCCGAAGAATATAACCGTCAGCACTACAAAAGAAACTGAAACAGCCGCTAAAGCCTTCAGAGTTCTTTTTTTAATTTTTATTACCTTTGATGATGCCAAATTATCGGTTCCTTTCCGTCAGATACTTTCCAGTTGCTCTTCGATACTGTAGGGCGGATAAGACTTTACTATTATATCGGCATGGGAGAAGTAATATTCATCACTTTTCTGAGCCTTCATTCTGGTCTTTGCCTCTTTCTCGGTTATACCGTCACGGCCGAGAATTCGCTTTAAACGCATTTCCTCGGGGGCATAAACCACGATTATTTTACTGCACAGATTTCTGCATTCGCTTTCCAGCAGTGCCGCCGCATCGATAACAGCCTTTGTGTAGCCTTCCTTCTCTGCCTTTTCTATTTCTTCCCGGAATTCCTCGGTAATCAGAGGATGGGTTATGGAATTGAGCATATCCGTATTTTCAGGTGAAGCAAAGGCACGGGAAGCTAAAAGTCTGCGGTTCAATGTGCCGTCAGCACAGATTATATCCTCTCCGAAATAGTCAGCGAGATGTTTGAGAGCAGGCTTACCCTTATCGGTGATATGACGAGCTATAACATCGCCGTCGATAATGTAAAAGCCTTTTTCCTTAAGAAATGCGGCAACGGTGCTTTTGCCCGCTCCCGTTTTTCCCGTAAGACCGTATACTGTCATTTTTATACCTCGATTATATTGAATGCCGCCGCGCGGACAAGCCTGTTAAAAACAGCCATACCCACTCCGTCTGTTTCGGGATAGCGGGCGAAGACCTTATCAGCACCGAGCTCATCCACTCTGCGAAGGGCATCAAAAATATTTTTTGCCTGACTCGACGGGTCATCCTTTTTTCCGTATGTAACACAACTGACGGAAAGGCCCTTTTCCTCACCCTCGAAGCAGAGTGCGACAGTTTTTTCTGTTCTGTTTTCTTCGACGAAACTTTTATAGCTTTCAAAAGAGCCTTTGACTATAACTACCTGAGCATCAGGAGAATAATGCTTGTACTTCATTCCCGGCGAGGCGGCTGTCTGCCCTTCTGCGAGCTTATTGAAAACTGCATCATCGATAGCTATTTCACCTAAAACATCAGTGAGCATTCCAGCAGTAATTCCGCCGGGACGGAGAAGCCTGGGCGGTGTTTCACACAGAGAAATTACCGTGGACTCCACACCCACACTGCAGTCGCCCGCATCGACTATGGCATCGACCTTACCCATAAGGTCCTCGATAACATACTTTGCCGAGGTGGGGCTGGGCTTACCTGAAGTATTGGCTGAGGGTGCCGCCAAGGGTACACCTGATTTTTCGATTATCTTTCTTGCTATTTTATCCGAAGGCATTCTGACGGCTACGGTAGAAAGTCCGCCGCTTACCTTGTCGGGAACAATTTCACTTTTAGGAAGTATAACCGTAAGAGGTCCGGGCCAATACTTATGGGCGAGGACTAATGCACTTTCGGGAATTCCCTTTACTAAGGGTGCCCACTGCGAAAGGTCACTTATATGAACTATAAGAGGATTATCGGAGGGTCTGCCCTTGGCGGCATAGATTTTATCCGTTACGGCACCGTCGAGAGCATTTCCCGCCAGGCCGTAAACCGTCTCAGTGGGAATGGCAACTATACCGCCCTCACGGAGTATTTCTGCAGCCTTATCTATGGCTTCATCATTTTCAGATGTCACCTTGAATATCTGTGTTTCCATAAAATTTTATACCTCTATCTGCTCGGCTTTACAGTATGCCGTAAGATTATCGACGAGCTCATCCATATCACCGTTTAGAATTTCCTTCAATGAAAAGTAAGTCTTACCCGAAATATGGTCGCTTACTCTGTTCTGATGATAATTGTAGGTTCTGATTCTTTCGCTTCTGTCACCTGAGCCTACCTGATTTTTTCTGTCGGAGTCAAGATTATCCTTCTGCTTCTGCTTTTCACTCTGGAGAAGACGTGAACGCAGAACCTTGAGAGCCTTATCCTTATTTTTATGCTGACTTCTCTCATCCTGACACTCTACTACGGTGCCTGTGGGAATGTGAGTGATTCTGATAGCGGACTCGGTCTTATTTACGTGCTGACCGCCCGCACCGCTGGCACGGTAGGTGTCAATCTGCAAATCAGCCATATTGATTTCGAAGTCCACTTCCTCAGCCTCGGGGAAAACTGCCACGGTTACTGCTGAGGTCTGCTTTTTACCGTTGGCCTCCGTTTCGGGTACACGCTGAACACGGTGAGCGCCCTTCTCGAATTTATATCTGCCGAAGGCTCCCCTGCCCGACACGGTGAAGACTACTTCCTTGAAGCCTCCGAGCTCCGTCAGAGTGCCGTAGACCGTATCAGTTTCGAAGCCGAGTCTCTGAGCATACATTGTATACATTCTGTACAGGTCGTAAACGAAAAGCTCCGCTTCCTTTCCGCCCGTACCGCTTCTGATTTCTATAATTGCATTCTTTTCGTCTCTCGGGTCGGGAGGAATGAGCATCAGTTCAAGCTCTGCTAAAAGACTCTGTTCTTTTTTGCCGAGAAAGTCAAGCTCTTCCTTGGCCATTTCATAATAATCTCCGCCGAGCTCCTTCGCTTCTGCTAAAAATTCTTCGGCACTTTCCTTACCCTTAAGACATTCCTCGTACTCTTTGATCGCCTTGAGTATGGGAGAAAGAGAAGAAAACTCCTTTGAAAGCTCATTATATTCGTTCATATCCTTCGTGCTGTCCTCACGGGCGAAGAAAGCATAAAGCTCATCACAGCGCTTTTTTATGCTGTCGATTTTTTCACTGAATTTCTCTGTCACGGTAAAACTCCTTTTTGAAATTTTCTCTTGTCAAAAGAAAACACTAAAGAGTCTCTCCGTCACGGATAACTTTTTTTATGTTCTTTTCTGCTTTGGCACGGGGCACCATTACCACGTGACCGCAGCCCATACACTCGAGCTTGAAGTCCATACCGGAGCGTATAACCTTAAAGCTATTGTTTCCGCAAGGATGGTTTTTCTTCATAACAAGCTCATCGCCCACTCTTATATCCATAAGGCTACCTCCAATGAAAATTATATCAATATAGTATACCACAAAAGAAAGTCAAATATCAATGATTATCTCATAACTAAAGTAAATAATGATAAAAAATTATGCATATAATTTAATACTAAAAACGAAAGGGTTTTAAAAATGAAAAAATTTTATCCTGAAAACACTCTCATTCACACACAGGAAAACAAAAATGCTCTGCTTTCCGCCGCCTCAATAAAGGAGGCCTACTACAGCGGTAAAACCATCGAATGCAGAGCCACCGTATGCGACAATGAACACAATCTTTATGTGGACCTGGGCCCTATGAAGGGATTTATCCCCCGTGACGAGGGCGCCATAGGCATAGATGACGGCTCCGTAAGAGACATAGCCATTATTTCACGGGTAAATAAGCCCGTGCTTTGCAAGATAACCGATTTCACCGTAAACGAAAAAGGGGAAACCGTCGCTATTCTTTCCCGTAAAAAGGTACAGCAGGAATATATGCGTGACTACATTTCCACCCTTACCCCCGGCTGTATCATTGATGCCACTGTAACTCATATGGAGCCCTTCGGTGTTTTCTGCGACATAGGTGCAGGTATTTCAGCTCTTATGCCCATCGACAGCATTTCCGTTTCCCGCATCCCCCACCCCTCAGCCAGGTTCTCTGCAGGCGACAAGATAAAAGCCGTGGTCAAGGCCATAGATGACAAGGGCAGAATAACCCTCAGCTACAAAGAACTGCTCGGTACCTGGGAAGAAAATGCGTCACTTTTCAAAGCGGGCGAAACTGTCCCCGGCATAGTACGTTCCGTGGAAAGATACGGCATTTTCGTGGAGCTCAAGCCTAATTTAGCAGGTCTTGCCGAGTATGTTCCGGGAGTAGTACCAGGTCAGCACGCCAGCGTATATATTAAAAATCTCATTCCCGAAAGAATGAAAATCAAGCTCATAATAGTTGACTCCTTCGAAGCACCCTACCCAAATGAGCCTGTCACCTATTACCACAAGGGCGACTATATGGACCGCTGGGTTTACTCTCCGGCATCAAGCGAAAAAATAATAGAAACAGTTTTTTCCGACTACAGGTTGACGGAAGATGCAATTTGATATAGAATAGTAATGTACAAACACAGGAGGTCAAAAAATATGAAGATTAAAGAAATATTCAGAAAAAGAAATAACTCTATCAAATTCGCCACAGCAAAAAGTGTTCTTACCGCTGCTACCTCTGCGGCAGATATGCTCTGTTCTCCCCCCGACCTTTCCAAGGCTAAAAAGGTTCTTTTCGTTCAGCCTCACCCCGACGACAATCAGATAGGTGCAGGCGGTACTATCGCATGGCTGCGCTCCCTCGGTGTGGAGGTTTACGAGCTTACGGTAACAGATGACCGCTATGCCGAACCCGAATACATCGGTAAGGAAAATGAGGTTCAGACCATCAGACAGAAGGAAGCCTTAGCCGCACAGCAGATGCTCGGTATGAAAAATGCAGGCTTTTTAGGCTTTGCCGATAAAAACGATGCTTCTGAGAGAGAAATCTCTCTTAAGATAGTCGAAGTTATCCGCGAAATAAAGCCCGACTACGTTCTCACCGCAGACCCGAACCTTCCCAACGAATGTCACTCCGACCACATCAAGGTAGGTAATGCAGTAAAATATGCCGTTATGGATGCACAGTGTAATTTCTATCCCGAATTCATCGACGGAAAGCTCCGTGACGATGCCTGGAAGTGCAAGGGCGTAGGCTTCTATTACACCTCCGAGCCCAATACCTTAGTGGATATCACCGAATTTGAGGAGCTTAAAATGAAGTCAATCAAATGCCACGTTTCACAGGCTGAGCCCGCACTCTTAGCGGCTATTATGCTTCAGCAGACTATGTTTGCCGAGGGCACAGAATTCAAGGCCGCCGAGCCTCTCAGACTCATCAGCGACCTTCAGATGCACTGCTTTAATCTCCCCGTGGTGTAAAGGGAGGAATTTAAAAATGGCTACAATAATATATCAGACAAACACCGGCTCAACGAAAAAATACGCCGAAATGCTCTCAGAAAAGCTGTCCCTCCCCGTTTATCCCCTGTCAGAAGCAGAAAAAGTAAACCCCGATGAAGAAATCATTTTTTTCGGCTGGGTTATGGCAGGAGACATTCAGGGTCTTTCTCAGGCAAGAGCTAAATTCAGCCGTATCAGATGTATCTGCGCTGTAGGTATTACAGACAGTGAGAAAAACACTGCTGAAGTAAAAGAGAAAAACTCAGTCACAGAGCCTTTCTTCACCTTGCCCGGTGATTTTCACATCGACAGACTCAAGGGTATGTACAAAATGATGATGTCAATGATGATAAAAATGCTTAAAAGCAAGCTCAAGGATAAGCCTGCCGCCGAAAGCGAAAAGATTATGACTATTTTCGAAAACGGTGTTGACCAGATCAGCGAAGATAAGCTCATCGAGGTTATTGCTTTTCTGAGTTAAATACGAATATTTCAGCGGGAAACGTCACTGTTTCCCGCTTTTTCATATAAAAAAGGGGCTGTAAAAAACTAAAGCAAAATAAACAGGTCAGGGACACGGTGTATGCCGTGTCCCTGACCTGTATGCAAATCAAATCAATTTTTACAGCCACTTTTATCTGTTTATTTGAAAGGAAAAAGTTTTCTGAACTTTTTCTGCCACACACGAAGATAAACCGTAATTATTCTCGTAGTCGCTATATCGAAAAGAATAAATGCCACATTACCCAGACCGAGCATTACGGGAAGCATATAGCGGGCTAAAAAACCTGTCTCGCCCTCGATTCCCATAAGCTCATCAAAGGGCATACCGAGCACCTTTATAAGCACGGCATAGGATGCTATCATAGCCACATTAAAAACAGCAAATTTTAAAATATATTCGGGTATCTTAGAAAGTTTGCTTTCGAGGATAGCTTTAAGTATGGGATAGTATCCGAAAAATGCCGCATACAATACTGCCGCTTCTTTATTCGGTACAAGCATAAGAGAAAGCACGCTCACTGCCGCATAAATACCGAATGCCCATTTTTTGTCAAGCTCTACCACACTGAACATTATAAGCATCCCCGCGAAAGCAGGAAGAGCATACACGAATACTTCAAGTGCAGTGGGCATAAGCACCACAACTGACAAAGCCGTTATCATTCCGCCGATAGCGGTTTTTCCACTCTGACTCATCCTGTCACCTCAGCAGCAGGGAATAAGATCGCCGCCCATGCATTCACAGCAGCAGTCAGCACAGATAAGACCCTGACAGATATCACAGCCGTCACAGTTATCACCTGAACGGTGACTGTTTCTGTTCTGCGATGTGCGGAAGCCTCCGCTTCTCTGCAT
>JAZNMU010000170.1:0-5525 GCA_045579865.1 Acutalibacteraceae bacterium | reverse complement strand
ATCGAGATTTACGGTCCTGAAAGCTCAGGTAAAACCACCCTTGCGCTTCACGTTGTTGCCGAAGCACAGAAAAGGGGCGGTGAGGCTGCGTTCATTGACGCTGAGCATGCACTTGACCCTGTTTATGCATCTGCACTTGGTGTTGATATTGATTCGCTCCTTGTTTCACAGCCCGATAACGGTGAGGATGCTCTCTCTATTACGGAGGCACTTGCACGCTCAGGTGCTCTTGATATAATTGTAGTTGACTCTGTTGCCGCTCTCGTTCCCCGTGCGGAAATCGAGGGTGAAATGGGTGACAGCCATGTGGGTCTTCACGCACGTCTTATGTCACAGGCTCTTCGTAAAATCACCAGTGTAGTTGCTAAGTCGAACACTCTGGTAATTTTCATCAATCAGCTGCGTGAAAAGGTCGGTGTAGTTTACGGTAACCCTGAGGTTACCACAGGCGGACGTGCACTTAAGTTCTATTCTTCCGTGCGAATCGATGTCAGAAAGACCGAGCAGATAAAAGCTCCCGGTAATGAATTTATCGGTGCGAGAACCCGTGCGAAGGTAGTTAAAAACAAGGTTGCTCCTCCCTTTAAGGAGGCTGAATTCGACATTATGTACGGCACAGGTATCTCCAAGGTAGGCGAAATCGTTGACTTAGGTGTTAAGTTTGACATCATCAAAAAGAGCGGTGCCTGGTTCTCCTACGGCGAAACCCGTCTCGGTCAGGGCAGAGACAATGTAAAAATTCTCCTTCAGAAGGAAAAATCACTCTGCGCAGAAATCGAAAATAAAATCCGTGACTGCGTGAAAAAGCTCAAGGATGAAAAGTCAGGTGCAAAGAACGAAGAAAAAGAGCCTGAAATTTTCGTTCCCACACCCGTTAAAAGAAGTCCCTCAAGCGTCAGAGCGAGAATAGATATCGCTGTAGACGATGACGATTAATATATTATAGTATAATAAATGAAGCTGAGTTTTAAAGAAGGCAAAGGCGATAAAATTCATGTTCTTGTTGACGGTGAATATTACTTCACCGTTGACAGGGCTTATTTTGCTGTTATGGGCATTTATCAGGGTAAAGAGGTTGACAGGGAAGAGCTGGCTGCTTTAGGCGAAAAGGCAGAAATGCGCCGTGCTTACAACTGTGCTGTCGGCTATCTTTCACGCCGTGACCATTCTGCTAAAGAGCTCCTTTTAAAGCTCCGACAGAAGGGTTATAAAGAAAGCGCCGAATATGCCGTGGAAAAACTCTGTAGCGAAGGCTATGTGGATGATGAGCGCTTTGCACGTATGTATGTCAGGGAGCTTATCAGTATTAAAAAATACGGCAGAAGGCGTATCGAGCAGGAGCTTTACCGAAAGGGTGTGGACAGGGAAATAATTTCTCTTGTCCTGGAGGAAACCGAGTTCGGTGAGGATGAGCTCTGCGCTCTCATTAACAGAAAATACCTCCGTTACCTTTCTGATGAAAAAGGAATAAAAAAAACCGTGGCTTCTCTTATGAGAATGGGCTACTCCTTCAGCGAGATTAAGTCCGCTTTAAATAAGATTGCTGAGGATGAAGAATATAATTTAGAGGTGTCCGATGAATAAAATAGGAATGATTTCTTTAGGCTGTCCGAAAAATCAGGTTGATGCTGAAATGCTTCTGTCCACCCTTTGTGATGAAGGCTTTCAGATTGTGCCCGAAGCTGAGCAGGCCGATGTGGTTATTATCAATACCTGCGGCTTTATTGACGATGCGAAGAAAGAGGCTATAGACAATATTCTCTATGCCGCCGAGCTTAAAAATGACGGCATTATAAAAGGTATAGTGGTTACAGGCTGTCTTGCCGAAAGATATAAAGAGGAAGTAATGAACGAAATTCCCGAGGTGGACGCCTGTATTGGTATCGGCGCCAACGGAAAGATAGCTGAGGTGTGCAGAAATGTACTGAAAGGGGATAAATGCGCCCTTTTCCCATCCAAGTACGATCTTTCCCTTGATGGAGGCAGAATGCTTACCACACCCCCTCATTGGGCATATCTTAAGATTGCAGAGGGATGCTCAAACTGCTGTACCTACTGTGCTATTCCGTCTATCCGTGGTAAATTCAGAAGCCGTGCTATGGAAAGCATCATAGCCGAAGCAAAGGATCTCGCCAAAGGCGGTATCAAGGAAATTATCGTCGTAGCACAGGACACCACACGCTACGGCATCGACCTTTACGGTGAGTATATGCTTCCCGCACTTCTCAGGGAACTGTGTAAAATCGACGGCATCGAGTGGATAAGAATACTTTATTGCTATCCCGAATGTATGACTGACGAGCTTATTGACACAATAGCCGAGGAAGATAAAATCTGTAACTATATCGACCTTCCCTTACAGCACGCCGATGGTGAAATCTTAAAGAAAATGAACCGCCGTGGCTCTGTGGAGGAGCTTACATCACTTATTAAAAAGATAAGAGCGAAAATTCCCGATGTGGTTCTCCGCACTACCTTTATAACAGGTTTTCCCGGGGAAAGTGAGGAGCAGTTTGAAACACTCGCTGAGTTCATAAAGGAAAACAAGTTTGACCGTCTCGGCTGTTTCTCTTATTCTCCCGAAGAGGGAACTATAGCTGCTAAAATGGAAAATCAGCTCGAGGATGAAGTGAAAAACCACCGTGCGGAAATCATTATGCAGCAACAGTACGAGATTTTCTCCCATAAGCAGGAAAGCCGTGTGGGAACGGAAATGACTGTAATAGTAGACGGCTTCGACGAGGATAATCTTCTTTATATGGGCAGAACATATATGGACTCTCCCGAAATTGATACCAATGTTATCATCTCCACTGAGGATGAGCTTTATCAGGGTCAGTTCATTAAGGTAAAAATCATCGCTGTGGATGACTGTGACCTTGTTGGTGAGAAGATTGATTAATTCGGAATGTGAAATCGCGGGGAAATTTTATGGAATGAATAAATGATTCACCGCCGATTTTACAAATTAAAAATTGTAGGGCGGGGTGACCCTACCCCGCCGCTGAAAAGTTGCAAAGCTGACGGAGTGGTACCGTAGGGGCGACCATTGGTCGTCCGCTGAAATCATCTGTTTTACATAATTGATTACGTAGGGACACGGCTTGCCGTGTCCGCTTTTTATCTTGCTGAACCGAGTGCTTATGACGAATAACTGTAGGGCAGGATGACCTCATCCCGCCGCTTCTTTTATGAAAAAAACCTTTTTTTAAAACACCCCCATATACACCGGAAACTGCCGACTTTTGCACACTTTACGCAAAAATCACCCCGAAAACAGCAAAAAATAAATTCTGTTTTTTACCCTTGACAAGTGTGATTTTTTAGTCTAAACTTAATATATAGACAGTATTATTTCTGCGGATAAAACACGCAGTCTGTACTGTCTTTCTTCCATTTTTTGGAGGTAAAATTATATTAAGAAAGGACTTGAAAATATGAAAAAATCTATGCTGATTCATCATGATTTCATACACACATTTCGTTTACTGACTTACGAGGAGCTTGGTCGGCTTATAATGGCTGCCATGGAGTTTGATGTTGACGGAACGGTTACGGAGTTTGATGACCGTATGATGAATGCTACTTACTTCCGTCTGACCGAGTGTCTTAAAAGGAATGCTGAAAGATATGAGGAAATAACACAGAAAAGAACTGAAGCGGCTAAAAAACGCTGGGAGCAGTTTAAAAAGGAGGAACTTAAGAATAATTATGACATCTGATTTGTAATGCATTTGCACAGAGGTTTATGCATCTGTAGGTAAACATAATAATAAAAATAACAATAAAAAGGTTAATGTGAATAAAAAGGGTAAGGGGGCTTTTCCACATTTTTCTCTGAAAGGCCGTTTTGTGGAAAGCCCTGCTTTTTAACATAATTCTGCACATTCGGTATCTTTTAAAAATCAGTTGACAAAACTATCTTCACTGTGTATAATGTATTAAAGAAATATTCAAATGCGTTAAAAGGGAGAAGTAATCACATCCCCTTCATCTCAGAGAGGAGCAGTAAGGTGAAAGTGCTCTGTTGAAGAAGTGATGAAATGCACCCGTCAGCACCCGAGGGGAAAACAGTATCCGAGGGCGTAGGTCGGCGTTAACGGCGAGGCTATTATTATGTAGCTGAGTAATAAGTCAGAGTGGAACCGCGTTTTAACGCCTCTGTCCGAACTTTTTTCGGTACAGAGGTTTATTTTTTTGTAAATAGGTGGTAGAATATGTTTAATAGATTAAAAGAAGACCTTCAGTGTGTCAAAGACCGTGACCCTGCGGCCAGAAGCAATATAGAAATAATGCTCCTTTATCCGGGCTATAAGGCAGTCAGAGCTTACAGACGTGCTCACTGGTGCTGGAATCATAAAATGTTCTTTCTTGCCCGTGCTATCTCACAGCACTGCGTCAAGCAGACAAACATCGAAATCCATCCCGGTGCACAGATAGGAAAGCGCTTTTTTATCGACCACGGAACAGGCGTTGTTATCGGTGAGACAGCCGTTATCGGCGATGACTGTACCATTTATCAGGGTGTAACTCTCGGCGGTACAGGTAAGGACCACGGAAAAAGACATCCAACCTTAGGCAATAACGTTTTAGTCGGTGCGGGCGCCAAGGTGCTCGGACCCTTCCGCATCGGTGATAATTCGAATGTAGCCGCAGGCTCGGTGGTGCTTTCTGAAATCCCCGATAACTGTACTGCTGTCGGCACTCCGGCAAGAGTTGTAAGGAGAAACGGTAAAAAGGTTGACAGGCTCGACCATATCCATACTCCCGACCCGCTCTCTCAGGAAATTTGTGTATTAAAAATGAAAATAGAAAAATTAGAAAAACAATTAAAGCAAATGGAGGAAAAACAA
This sequence comes from Acutalibacteraceae bacterium, assembly GCA_045579865.1. Taxonomy (GTDB): domain Bacteria; phylum Bacillota; class Clostridia; order Oscillospirales; family Acutalibacteraceae; genus UBA6857. The sequence goes on along the minus strand of JAZNMU010000170.1, from coordinate 672 downwards.
TGAAAATTTTTAACACTCTCACCAGAGAAAAAGAAGAATTAATCCCTCTTACCGAAGGCGAATTCAAAATCTATGCCTGCGGTCCTACGGTTTATAACTTCATTCACATCGGTAATGCCAGACCTCTCTGTGTTTTCGACGTAATGCGCCGCTATCTCGAATACAGAGGTAATAAGGTTAACTTTGTACAGAACTTCACTGATATCGACGATAAAATCATCCGCCGTGCAAACGAAGAAGGCGTTACTTTCAAGGATATTTCCGAAAAGTACATCGAGGAATTCTGGACCGATGCCAAGGGTATGAATGTCCGTGAGGCTACAACTCATCCCAAAGCAACAGAAAACATCGGTGAGATTATCGATATCGTTTCTACTCTTATCGACAAAGGCTATGCCTACGAGGTAAACGGTGACGTATATTTCAGCACAAAGAAATTCGCTGAATACGGTAAACTTTCACATCAGCCTCTCGAAGACCTTGAAGCAGGCGCACGTATTAATGTAGGCGAGGTTAAGAAAGAGCCCATGGATTTCGCTCTCTGGAAGAGTGCAAAGCCCGGGGAGCCTTACTGGGAATCTCCCTGGGGTCACGGCAGACCCGGCTGGCACATCGAATGCTCCGCTATGGTAAGACGCTACCTCGGTGAAACCATCGACATTCACTGTGGCG
>JAZNMU010000169.1:0-10173 GCA_045579865.1 Acutalibacteraceae bacterium | reverse complement strand
GCCAGAGTGGCAGAGGGTAAGGGTAAATATATTTCTCCCGATAAGAGAATTGACGCTTCTACCTGTGCATTCCCCGATTCTACATGGTTTACCAAAGGTATTACCCATTCTAAATGGACTGATTTTGAAACATCAGTGCTTCTTGCGGTTGTAACAGCTGACAGACAGCTTACTGTTGACGATTTTGATTATACACAGTTTGTCGTATATGATAACGAAACAGAAACAGCCTATCCCATGACAGAGGATAACTGCAACACAGAAGCCTGGGAGGCAAATAAAAATCTGGATAAGCCTGCAGACAAACACGGCGTAATCTTTTCTGCAGTATATTCTCTTATCAAATGGATAATGGAGTTTTTCCGTTTCATTCAGACTAAATTTGCCGCATAACTAATAATATTTTAAGGTGGGTCACTTCAACTGTAGTGACTCACCTTTTTTATAAGGATTCCTTTTTTTAATGGTGATGCCGGGTCAGAACAGATTGACAAGAGAAACAGGTAGATGATATTATATTTATGCGGAATTAAAGTTAAAATGGTAAAATACGGATGAAATGAATAACACCGTAGGTACACGGCTTGCCGTGTCCGCGAAAAAGATAAAGAGGTGATTACCGTGCTTAAGAGATTCATTACCAACACATTTTTTTCATTTTTATCTCTGCTTTTAATGAGCGTACTTTTCACTGCTACAGGATTTTTGGTCTTGGAAAACTTTAAACCCTTTGCACGCTATCTGGTGCAGGCTCTTTTCATCATCTTGATGTTAATAGGTCATCTGATTGGCGGTAAGCTTCATTTCAGAAAAAGTTTAAGTGTAATTTCTATCGTAATTCTCCCTGTTATTTTATGTGTCATTTTGTATCTTGTCGGCTTTGCCGTTCCTTACATCGGATATATAGTTCAGTATCCCTCGCCTGTATGGATTGAAGCCTACGGTTTATCGAGTGATTTTATGAATGAGCTTGATGTTATCAGATATTATGCCGTATTAATCGCTCATTATCTTGCAAGTGCTTTGTCTTTGTTTATCGGTGCGTATAAAAAGCACAGAAAAAGCTGAGGGGAGGAATTAAAATGACGTCACTTAAAAAAGCAACAAAAATGCTTTCTGTCATAGATATTGTTTTGGTTTCCGTGGCTATTGTGTACTCTCTTATATATCCAGTTTTAGCTGACAGCATAGAATTCACGAGGACAGTTTGCTTCGATTATATGCTATGGTCAGTTTTAGGAGTTTTAGCACTTGCGGCGGTCAGTATCGTGCTTTTTACAGCTAATGTAATTATCCGCACAGTATACTGTAAAAAAATAGTAAAAGAAAAAGGTGTTATCGGTGCCTGTATAGTAAATGTGATTTTTGTCGCTCTGATATTTGTTTTCATCGATAAACTCGATTTGTGGTTTGTTTTTGCCTGACAGGGGCGAAATCGTTATGTTGAGGAGTGATAATCATTGAAAAAGCATATTAAAAGATTTCTTACAGTTCTTGTTATTTCGATACTGATTTTTGTTTTGTTGGGTTTACTTCAAGGAATTCGTCAATTAACCTATCATTCAGATTTAACAGCTTCATTAGAAAGTTATAGAATGGAGCCGCCTTATTGTTTTGTTTATTTCACTCCTCCTAACGGAAATGAAGAAATAGTAAAAATAATAGGCAGCTGTCAGCTTGATAATGATTGTGAACTTGTTTTTGCAGAAAATGATGTAGGAGATGCTACTGTCAATATTTGCAAAAGTAAGGAAATGAAAAACAAAAAGTATTATAAAACATTGATGCTTTGCGGATTTTTAAGTGAAAAAGAAACCTTGGATATTGAATTTGATAAATATAAATTATCAGCTGAATTAGTAAAAGAAAAGTCCGAAGATAACAGCTTCGATGTAACATACATAGGGTACAGCGATTTATTCATTAAAATCGTTAATCATATTTGATTGTATTTTTCACTTTAACCTATTGACACTTTAAAGAATTAGTGATAAAATCAGTAAAAATAAAATATTTCAATTAAAGATAGAGGCGCGGTTTATCATCAGTAGCTTTATTTTAAAGGGGATTTCGCATGTTCCTTTAAAGTGAAAGGGGTCACCGCCGAAGATGTCAGGCGAAAGACATTCTGGGCAAAGGGAATAATATCTCTTTGACTGTCGCAAAAATTGCGGGGTGCTATTATAATTGTGTTTTACGGCTTGCAGTCGTATATTATCGATTTTAAAAGCATTCGTTTTCCGAGTGCTTTATATTTTTGATTGAGATATGAAAGTAAAGGAGTATTACTATTATGGAAAAAAAGCCTATTTTTACCGGTGCCGCTTCGGCTCTTATCACACCTCTCAATGAAAACGGTGTTGACTACGAAAACTTTAAAAAATTAATCGAATGGCAGATTGCTGAGGGCATCAGCGCTCTCGTTATCGCAGGTACTTCAGGTGAAGCCTCAACCCTCACCGACGAGGAGCACAGAGAGGTTCTTAAGTTTGCCGTTGACGTTGTCGCAGGCAGAGTACCCGTTATCGCAGGTACAGGCTCAAACGATACCGACTACGCCATCGACCTTACCAAGTATGCCTGTGAAATCGGCTGTGATGCTATGCTTGTTGTAACACCTTACTATAACAAGGCTACACAGAAGGGCCTTATCAAAATGTTTACTACTATTGCCGATGCAAGTACAAAGCCTGTTATCCTTTACAATGTTCCTTCCAGAACAGGCGTAAACATTGAGCCTGCTACCTATGCCGCCCTTGCTGACCATCCCATGATTCAGGGCATCAAGGAAGCAAACGGACAGATTGATAAGATAGTAGAGACTATGGCTCTCGTAGGCGATAAGCTCGACCTTTACTCAGGTAATGACGACCAGATAGTACCCCTTCTCTCCGTAGGCGGTAAGGGTGTTATCTCCGTTCTTTCAAATGTTCTTCCCAAAGAAACAGTAGAAATGTGCCAGAAGTTCTTTGACGGTGACGTAAAGGGTGCCGCTGAAATGCAGTTCAAATACTTCGGCCTTATCAAGGCTCTCTTCAGCGAGGTTAACCCCATTCCCGCCAAGGCCGCTATGGCTGCTATGGGCTTCTGCGAGGATTATGTAAGACTTCCCCTCACCGTTATGGAAGACGACCACAAGGCTGTTCTTCTCGAAAAAATGCGTGAACAGGGTATCAATGTATAAGGTGATAAAATGAAAATAGTAGTTAACGGTGCAGGCGGCAGAATGGGCAAGACCCTCTGCGACCTTATCGAAAAAAGCGAAAAGCATACGCTTGCCGCACAGGTAAGTATGGAATTTGAAACTGACAGCGAAAAGGGTATTTATAAAAGCCTCGAGGAATTTTCGGGCGAGTGCGATATGCTTATTGACTTTTCTAATCACAGTGCAACCTACGATGTAACCTCTTATGCACTTAAGAGAGGGCTTCCCGTGGTTATTGCCACCACAGGACAGAACGAGGAAGAGCTGGCTATGATTAAAAGTGCCGGTGCAGAGGTGCCCGTGTTCTATTCACAGAATATGTCTTTAGGCGTTGCTATTCTTTCTTGCCTCGCTAAAATCGCCGCAAAGGCTCTTCCCGACTGTGACATAGAAATTATCGAAAAGCATCATAATCAGAAGCTCGATGTTCCTTCGGGTACTGCCATTTTACTCGCTGACTCCATAAAGAGTGTCAGAAATGAATGCGAGTATAACATCGGCAGACACGAGTACGGCAAAAGAACAAAGAATGAGATCGGCATCCACTCCCTTCGTATGGGCAGTGAGGTCGGAACTCACGAAATTATATTCGCTATGGGCAGTCAGGTAATCACTCTCAAGCACGAGGCTGAAAACAGAAGCCTTTTTGCTGAGGGAGCGATTTCCGCCGCTGAATATCTTGTTTCACAGGATGCAGGCTTTTATAATATGGATAATATCTTGAACTGATTTATGGGGTGACGAAAGTCACCCTTTTTGAAAGAGTGAACAAAAATGACAGACGAAAAAATTATTTCTCTCTGTGAGGAGTTATATCCTCTTGCCCGTGACATCAGACGAAAACTGCACAGCTATCCCGAGCGTGGAAACAGGGAATTCCGTACCACGGAGCTTATTTATTCATACCTGGAGAAATGGGGCTACACCTGCGAAAGACTGCTTTCCACAGGTGTTGTTGCCACTCTTAAGGGCGACAAAGAGGGTAAAACCGTTGCTCTGCGTGCCGATATAGATGCTCTGGCAGTAACGGAAAAGACAGGTCTTTTCTTTTCTTCGGAAAACACGGGTGTTATGCACGCCTGCGGTCACGATATCCATACCGCATCACTTTTAGGTGCGGCAAAGGTGCTCTCGTCCCTTAAAAGCGAACTGAAGGGTACAGTCAAACTAATCTTTCAGCCTGACGAAGAAGGTGACGGCGGTGCACAGAGACTTATCGAAAAGGGTGTAATGAAGGGTGTGGACGAGGTTTACGGTATCCACGTAAGACCCGAACTCCGTGCCGGAAGCATACTTGTGAAATACGGTAAATTCTATGCCGCCTCGGACATAATCGAAATCGATGTCAAAGGTACCTCCACCCACTGTGCCGAGCCTCATAAGGGCACCGATGCCATTCTTATCGGCTCACACATTGTAACTGCTCTGCAGACACTCGTTTCCCGGGAAATCAATCCCACCGACAGTGCGGTTATAACCATAGGCACCTTTAACGCAGGCACATTCAGAAATACCGTTTCGGGCTCCTGCTCTATGACGGGAGTTACGCGCTCTTTAGGTAATGAAACCCGTATGTTTCTGCGTGAAAGAATAAAGGAAACTGCCCAAGGCATAGCAAAGGCTATGGGCGGTGGAGCTGAGGTAAGAATAATCGAAAGCTATCCGGGAATAGTAAACGATGACGAAAAGACCGCTCATATCGAAAATTGTGCCAGAGAAATCCTCGGCAAGGAAAACGTGACCGTGGGTACACTTCCTCTTATGACTACCGAGGACTTCGGATACTATCTTGACGAAGCGAAGGGATGCTTTTATCATGTAGGCTGTGAATGTGAACATTGCTTACATTCCGAATATTTCAATCCCGACGAATCGGCTATACTTACTTCTATGATAATGCACGTAAAGAGCGTTATGGGGTGATAAGATGAAATATAACTACCATACACATACTGAAAGATGCCACCACGCCCACGGCACCGATGAGTCCTTTGTTCTCGATGCCATCGAGGCAGGATATGACGAAATCGGCTTTGCCGACCACGGTCCCTGGCCCTATGAGGGCGGCTTCGTTTCCCACATAAGAATGACGCCGGATGAACTGGCTGACTACTGTGACAGCATCAAAGCCTTAAGGGAAAAATATAAGGATAAAATCAGCATAAAGCTCGGTCTCGAGTGTGAATATTTTCCGAAATATTTGCCGTGGCTTAAAGAGAAAATCGAGGAGCACGGTATAGATTATCTTATCTGCGGACATCATTTCTGTACCGACGAGCCGGGACATATTTATAACGGAAATATAATCGATCACGCAGGACTTGAAAATTATAAAAATGATATTCTTGATGCTCTGGATTTAGGTATCTTTTCCTATATTGCACATCCTGACATTTTTATGAGAGGCTACCCCGAATTCGATGAAAAGTGCGAGGAGATTTCCCGTGCCATTATCGAAAAGGCGAAAGAAACCAACACACCTCTCGAGTATAATCTTCTTGGTTTAAAGCACGGAATTAATGACGGTAAACCGGGTTATCCTCATCCTTCCTTCTGGAAGATAGCAGGGGAGTATAAGGTGCCTACGGTTATCGGTGTGGACGCACACACACCCGAAGCCTACGGTGAAGGTGAGCTTTACAAAAAGGCAGAGGCTTTTCTTTCATCCTGCGGACTCACCGTAACGGATAAAATCAGATTTTTTAAGCATAAATAAGATCGAGGTCACTCTGTTTTTTCATTCAGAGCGGCCTTTTCCTATTGTAAAAATTCCCTTTTAGTGTTATACTTAAATTTAATGAATGTATTGAGTAATGGAGGAAAGTCTATGATTTCCGTTGCACTTGCCGCCTATAAAGGCGAAAAATATATAGAAGAGCAGATCCGTTCCATTCTTCCTCAGCTTTCCCACGGCGATGAAATCATCGTTTCTGATGACAGACCGGGAGGAATGACGGAAAAGATAGTCAAAAGAATAGCCGCCGAGGACAGCCGTGTGGTATGGGTCGAGGGTAAAAGCAAGGGCGTTGTTTCGAACTTTGTCAATGCCATACGCTACTGCAAGGGTGATAAAATCTTCCTCTGCGACCAGGACGATGTGTGGCTTCCCGATAAGGTGAAAAGAGTTATGGAGGCCTTTGACGAGGGATATGACCTTGTTCTTCATAATGCCTACATCACCGACGGCGAGCTGAACATCACCGACTATTCCTTCTTCGAAAAAAGAGGCAGTAAAAAAGGCGTTCTCCGTAATATTTTTAAAAACTCCTATATGGGCTGCTGTATGGCATTCGACCGTAAGCTCCTTAAAAAGATTATGCCCATGCCCCGAAGTATTCCCATGCACGACCAGTGGATAGGAATACTGGCAGAAATTTACGGCAAGGTCAAATTTTTAGACCTGCCCCTGATTTATTACCGTGTACACGGCGGTAATGTCACGGGAGGCAAAACTACCTTCAGACAGAAAATGGAGTGGAGAAGGTATCTTATTTTCAAACTCTATAAGAGAGTTATTCTTAAGCGATAAGGAGAGGAAAATATGGAAAAATATACCGTAAGCGGCTGTATCGTAACCTATAACAGCAAGGATAAAATTTCAGCCACCATTACATCGGTGCTTGAGAATACAAAGGGTGTGGATTTTACTCTTTACATCGTGGATAATGCTTCAAGTGACGGTACTGCTGATTTTATAAAAGAGAAATTCCCCCAGGTTGTGGTGGTAGAGCCGAAAAGTAATGACGGCTTCGGTGCGGGACATAACAAGATTTTGCCCTTCCTTACATCTAAATATCACGTGGTTATAAATCCCGACATTCTTCTGAAAGAGGATGTTATCACTGAGCTTTGCCGTTATGCTGACGAGGATGAAGAGATAGGTCTTCTCTCACCCGACATCTGTTTCGAGGACGGAACGAAGCAGCTTTTAGCCAAAAGAAACCCTACCGTAAGATACTTAGGCGCTCACCGTCTCTACGATAAGGAAAAGCCAGCAGGAAAGCTGATGACCGAGTACTGTATGCTTGATATGCCAGACGATAAGCCTTATCCCATAACCAATGCCACAGGCTGTTTTATGTTTTTCCGTACAGAGGTTTTTAAAGAAATCGGAGGCTTTGACGAAAGGTTTTTTATGTACCTCGAGGACTGCGACATCGCACGCAGAGTGGCTGACAGATGCAAAGCTCTCCACTATCCCATGGCTACGGTTTACCACCTGTGGGAAAGAGAGAGTAAAACAAATAAAAAACTTCTTCTGATTCACATTCAGTCCATACTGAAATACTTCCTGAAATGGGGCATCAAGTTTTAAGATGAAAAAGCTTCTTTATAATCTCTATGCTTTTCTTTTCAATATCAGTGCCTTTTTATTTCCCGTAAAAGAAAACCGCATAGCCTTTATCTCAATGCACAACGAGAATTTCAAAGATTCTCTCGGCTGTGTTTATGAAACCTTAAAAAAAGAAAACAAATACGATTTTGTCCTCATTACCCGTGAGGATTTGTCCGTAAGAAAACCTCTTAAGGTATTCGGCTTCTTCTTTATCAAATCACGGCTTTTAGCTACGAGTAAATATGTTTTTCTCAACGATAACTTTATGCCGATGGGTAAGCTTAATTTCCGTAAGGACACTGTTATTACTCAGCTGTGGCACGGTGAAGGCGCATTTAAAAAGTTCGGTCTTCATATACCTCAGCCTGATGACCTGAGAAAAAGAGAAGTCGCCGCAAACGGAAAGCTGACCTATGTGGTCTGCTCCTCTGAGGGCGTGAAAAAGATTTATGCCGAGGCTTTCGGCGTGGATGAAAAAAGAGTTCTTCCTCTCGGTGCGCCGAGACTCGACTACCTTATGAATGAGGAAAGCAAAGAAAAAGCCAAAGAGAAAATCCTCTCCCTTTATCCCGAGTCAAAAGATAAAAAAATAATCCTTTACGCGCCTACCTTCAGGGATGATGCCGACAGAGACGGTAAGCTCCTCGACTCTTTCAGTGACGAAAAGCTGATGAAGGAGCTTGGCGATGAATACTTCCTTTTTATCCGTCTTCACCCTCAGGTACATACAGCCTCGGCTGATTTTAAATGTGCGGCAGATGTAACGGATTACGAGGATGTGAGAGAATTGGTTTTGGCTTCGGATGTCCTTATCACCGATTATTCCTCTATCTGTATGGATTTCTGCGCACTTGATAAAAAGACTGTCTTTTACTGCCCTGATCTCGACTGGTACAGAGAGAGAAGAGATTTCTACTTCCACTATGAGGCATTCGTGCCCGGTGAGGTATGTAAGGCTTTCAGCGGATTAGCCGAAGCGGTAAAGGCGCCCTTCTGCGAGGAAAGAAACCGTAAATTCAAGGAAATGAACTTTGATTTCTTTGATACGAAAAATTCCGAGAGGGTAGTTAAGAGTATAATTAAATAATAACATCGTAGGGTGGTTTGCCCCTATTCCGCCGCACTGTTAAATAAAATTCCCGACACACATATGTATGTCGGGATGTTTTTTATTGGCGGAATGTTTTTACGGTTATATTATAACTTTCCCACGATTCCGTATTGTGAATTATTCGTTCATATACTTATCCATCAGCACAGGCATCCAGAGACCGGCCTGAACTGTTCTGTGGTCAAAGCCGCTCTGCTTGGGCTTTTTGGTTTCTATCCAGTCGCTGAAGCAGTTTCTGTCCTTTGTGTCAGCGAGATATTTTACGATTCTCTCTGAGAAAAGTCTTACATTTTCTGTGTCCTTGTCAAGACAGGCGGCCCAGAGCATCCAGTCGGTTTTGGTGAATTCCTTTCTGTAATCGAGGGGAACACCGTACTCATTGAGCTCTGTCTTGTATTTGTCGCTTTCGCCCTGATAAAGCTCTTCACTGAACAGACCGAAGCGGAAAATCTTATCCCAGACAAGATTATATTTAAGACTCCAGGTGTCATTTTTACCGATGGAGAAGGGGAGGTAGCTTTCGACGGTGGCGCACTCGGAAACGAGCTTATCTGCGTATTCCTTTGAAAGAGCAGTGTAGGGGTTATCTTTTCCTAAAGCATCGCAGATTTTACCGAAGCAGGCGATACCCATAACACCCTTGATGGCCAGATTGACGTTCTTTACGCTGTGGCCTGCGAAGTCGTCGGTGCAGAGCTCACGGGCGAGAACCACACCTGCCTTTTTAAGATATGCAGCCCACTTCTCTAAAAGTGCGAAGTTTTCTTCTAAAAGAGAAGCATCCTTAGTCATACGGTAGTAGTTATAGCAGAGGATAATCATATTACCGCATTCCTCTACGGGCATCTGGAATTCAGGCATATAAAGACCCATAGCGGGAAGTTTATAGATTATCTTGTAGCCGTACTTATGGGGAAGAATATGATGCTGAGGAGCCAGTGCATAAACCTGACCGCAGGCGAGGGGGTATCTGCCGATGTCGTGGGGAGCGAATTCCTGCTTCCAGAGAGGCATAGATGCAAAGTGGAAAATACCTACCACCATAGCCTTGATAAGCTCGGGACAGTAGAGAAGGTACATAGGCATAGCGGGATAAGAAACATCCACGGTGTTTATACAGCCGTTTGAGTGGCATTCCTTTGAAAGGTAAAGAAGCTGGCCTTCGTTGTTTCTTACGAGCTTGTGACCTGCCATAACCTGTCTTGCGGCGGCAGAGAGAATTCCCTGATAAGCCTCGCCGAATCTTTCACTGTCTTTGAGAATGGTTTCCTCCTGAGCTCTGATTTTCGCGAAAAGGCTGTCTCTGCTGTCGGTTGCGAAAGCTATTGCAGACTCAATGTCGGTAAATTTCTCTGTCCACAGTCCTTTGAGCTTCTGACCGAAATAATTTATGGAGTAAACATCGTCATAAGCGAGAATGAAGCTGAAGGATGTATCTTCGCCTGTCTTTTCGGCACTCGTTACGATACCGTCAGCAGCTGCTGAAACCTTTTCCCCGGAAAAGCATACATAGCCCCAGTC
>JAZNMU010000168.1:0-7300 GCA_045579865.1 Acutalibacteraceae bacterium | reverse complement strand
ATTGATCCTACTCAGTGCACAAAGCTCAAGACCGGCAAGTGCGGTGTATGTGAACGCTTCTGTCAGGCAGGTGCTATTGATTATACCCAGCAGGATGAAATCGTAACACAGAAGTACGGTGCAATCGTTGTTGCAACAGGCTTCGATGTAATCAAGCTTGATAACTACGACGAGTATGCATACAGTCAGTCAAAGGATGTTATCACATCACTTGAACTCGAAAGAATTATGAACGCTGCAGGTCCCACAAAGGGTCACCTTGAGCGTCTCTCCGACGGTAAGGCTCCCAAAAATATCGTATTTATCCAGTGTGTAGGCTCCAGATGTGCAGACGGTAAGGGTAAAAGCTACTGCTCAAAAATCTGCTGTATGTACACAGCTAAGCACGCTATTCTCATCAGAGATAAATATCCCGATGTAAACGTAACAGTATTCTACATCGATGTACGTACACCGGGTAAAAACTTCGACGAATTCTACAGAAGAGCAGTCGAAGAATACGGCGTAAATTACGTCAAGGGTCAGGTTGGTAAGGTTACTCCCGAGCCAAACGGTAAGCTCACCGTTCACGGTGTGGACCTTCTTGATAACAAGCAGCTTAAGGTTGAGGCTGATATGGTTGTCCTTGCAGCGGCTATCGAGCCCTCTCCCGAGGTAAGAAACATCGCTACAATGCTTACTGCAAGTATTGACACAAATAACTTCATCACAGAAGCACATCCGAAGCTTCGTCCCGTTGAGTCACCCACAGCAGGTGTATTCCTTTCAGGTGTATGTCAGGGACCGAAGGATATTCCCGAAACTGTTTCTCAGGCAGGTGCCGCAGCAGTTAAGGTTATCGGTCTCCTCGCTAAGGATAAGCTTCTCACCAATCCCTGTACAGCTAAGGCTGACGAGCTTCTCTGTAACGGCTGCAGTGCCTGTGCAAACGTTTGTCCCTACGGCGCTATCAGCTATGAGGATAAGCTCATCAACGACCACGGTATCAAAAAGACTCACAGAGTTGCCGTTGTCAACAGCGCACTTTGTCAGGGCTGCGGTGCTTGTACCGTTGCCTGTCCTTCAGGTGTTATGGACCTTCAGGGCTTCTCAAACAGACAGATTATTGCGGAGGTGGATGCTATATGTCGATAAATCAGGAATTCAAACCGAAAATAGTGGCATTCTGCTGTAACTGGTGCAGTTATGCAGGTGCTGACCTTGCAGGCGGCAGCAGACTTTCCTATCCCGCCGATGTAAAAATTATCCGCGTTCCCTGCTCCTGCCGAGTAAACCCCATGTTTATTCTCCGTGCCTTCGAAAGAGGCGCAGACGGCGTTATCATCTGCGGATGTCATCCCGGTGACTGTCACTACAGCACAGGTAACTACTATGCACGAAGAAGAATGACCCTCCTTTTCTCTATGCTCGACTATCTCGGTATAGAAAGAGAAAGAACCCGTGTAGAATGGGTATCTGCCGCTGAGGGTGTTAAGTTCTCCACCACTATGAACGAATTCGTTTCGGCTGTCCGCGAGCTGGGCCCGAACAGAAGATTGGGGGATTTAAGATGCAAAGATTAATTGACAGAATGAAAGAGCTTTTAGCCGACGGCACCGTAGTCCGTGTACTCGGCTGGAAGAAGGGCGACCTGGGCTACAATCCCGAGCCTCACTACTTTGCTTCTGCAGAAGAGCTTGACGATTTCATCTATGACGGCTTCTGCGGTGCAAACCTCAGTAAATATATGATTAAGGGCTCAAACCTTGAAGGTAAAACCCTTATTCTCCTCAAACCCTGTGACACCTACTCCTTTAACCAGCTTCTCAAAGAGCACAGAGTTCTCCGTGATAAGGTTTATATCATCGGTGTAGGCTGTAAGGGTAAGCTCGACATCGAAAAAATCAAGGCACAGGGCATCAAGGGTATCACAGCAGTCAAGGGTGCTGAAATCAGCGGTGCTTGCGATGAGCTTACAGTAGAAACCGTTTACGGCGAAAAGAAGGTAGCCTATAAGGATGCGATGCTCGAAAGATGCCACGTATGTAAGGGCAAAGAGCATAAGATTTATGACGAGCTTCTTCTCGACAGCGTGGACACCTGTGACGGCGACCGTTTCACAGATGTTGACATCATCGAGGGTCTCACTCCCGAAGAAAAGTTCGCTTACTTCCGTAAGGAGCTTTCAAAGTGTATCAGATGTAATGCCTGCCGTAACGTGTGTCCCGCCTGCTCCTGCAGAAAGTGTGTATTTGATTCCACCAAATTCGATGCAGAGCAGAAGGCAAACGTAGACCCCTTCGAAGAGAGCATGTTCCACATTATCCGTGCTTTCCACGTAGCCGGCAGATGTACCGACTGCGGCGAATGCAGCCGTGTATGTCCCCAGGGCATTCCTCTCCATCTTTTCAACAGAAAGTTTATCAAGGATATCAACGAATACTACGGTGAATTCATCGCAGGTGAGGATGCAGAAGCCAAAGGTCCTCTCACTGATTACACATTAGTTGACCTTGAACCGGGCGAAAGGAGATAAGAAAATGAAAAAGTTTTTAAAATCAGACCTTACCGCTCTTCTTAATATTATTAATGAAAAGGAAAGAATCTATCTTCCCGTTTCTAACGCAGGTCAGACAAACTACGCTATATATAATGAAAACAGCAAGGTTGACCTTGACACTTTGAAAACCGTAAAGAGCGCTAAGGAGGTTTTCTTCCCCCAGAGCGAAACTCTTTACACAGTAACCAAGGAAGACAGAAAAATCCGCATAACACAGGAGGAGCTCGAAAGTGAAGAGTTCGTTATCTTCGGTGTAAGAGGCTGTGATGTAAAGGGTATCGAGGTTCTCGACAGAGTATTCCTTTCAGAGCCTGTTGACTCCTTCTATAAGGCAAGAAGAGACCACGGCGTTATCGTGTCCTTCGCCTGTAACGAGCCCGAAGAAAGCTGCTTCTGTAAGGCATTCGGCATCGACTGTGCTGAGCCTGCAGGTGACGTAACTCTCTACGACTGCGGTGAGTATTACTACTGGAATGCTAAAACCGAAAAAGGTGAGGCTCTCACTGAAAAGTGCGCTTCTCTCCTCGCTGATGCTGATGAAGCACCTGTAAAGGAAAAGCTGGAAGAAATCAGAAAGATTGTTTCTCTTCTTCCCTATATGAATATTTCACTGGATGCATGGCACGGTGAAGCAACAAGCGAAAAGTTTGACTCTCCCGTATGGGCTGACCTTTATAAGCCCTGTATCGGATGCGGTACCTGTACCTTCATCTGTCCCACCTGTCAGTGCTATGACCTTAAGGACTATGAAACCAAAAACGGTATTCAGCGTTACCGCTGCTGGGACTCCTGTATGTATTCCGATTTCACTATGATGGCTCACGGTAACAACAGAACCAGTCAGATGCAGCGTTTCCGTCAGAGATTTATGCATAAGCTCGTTTACTTCCCTGCTAATAACGACGGAATGTATTCCTGCGTAGGCTGCGGCAGATGTGTGGACAAATGCCCCGCATCAGCAAACATCATCAAGGTTATCAAGGCTTTCGAAAAAGAGGAGGGCAAGAAATAATGTGCGATTGCAAATGTCATGAGAATTACAAACTTGACACCCTCGTACCTCAGGTCGGTGTCATCACAGATATCCGTCAGGAAACTCCCGACGTAAAAACCTTCAGAGTTAATGCTCCCGAAGGCGGTAAGCTTTTCGAGCATATGCCCGGTCAGTGTGCTATGCTTTATGCACCCGGTATCGGTGAGGCTATGTTCTCCATTACCTCTTCACCCACAAATAAAGAATATCAGGAATTCAGCATCAAAAAGTGCGGTGTTCTTACGGACTATCTCCACGACCTTCAGGTAGGTGACGAAATCACCGTAAGAGGTCCCTACGGTAACGCTTTCCCCGTGGAAACAGAGCTTAAGGGCAAAGACCTTCTCTTCGTTGCCGGCGGTATCGGTCTTGCACCCCTTCGTTCAGTTATCAACTACGTGCTTGATAACCGTGAAAACTACGGCAAGGTAGACATCCTCTACGGCTCACGCTCCGCTGACGACCTTGTTCAGCTTAAGGAAATCAAGGAAAAGTGGATGAATGCAAAGGATGTAAACGTTTATCTTACCATCGACAGACCTCAGGACGGTTGGGACGGTCACGTAGGCTTCGTTCCCTCTTACCTTAAAGAGCTCGAGCTCTCCTGTGACAAGACAGTTTTAGTCTGCGGTCCGCCGATTATGATCAAGTTCGTTCTTGCCGCCCTTACTGATATGGGCTTCTCAAAGGAACAGGCATACACCACTCTCGAGCTTCGTATGAAGTGCGGTGTAGGTAAATGCGGACGCTGTAACATCGGCTCCAAGTATGTATGCAAGGACGGCCCCGTTTTCCGTTGTGACGAAGTAGACGAATTACCCGACGAGTATTAATCTGGAAAGGACATTATAAATATGAGCAATTTAGTAAATGTATATTTTTTCGGTAAAAAGTATGAAGTACCGGGCGAAATGACCATTATGACTGCTATGGAATATGCAGGCTACACTCTTTCGAGAGGTTGCGGCTGCCGTCACGGCTTCTGCGGTGCCTGTGCCACCATTTACAGAATCAAGGGTGACAATACCCTCAAGACCTGTCTTGCCTGTCAGAAGCAGGTAGAGGACGGTATGTATGTAGCATCCATTCCCTTCTTCCCCACAGATAAGAGAACTTATGACATCAAGGAAACAAAGCCCACAGAAAAAGTAATGATGGAGCTTTATCCCGAAATTTACAGCTGTATCGGCTGTAACGCCTGTACTAATGCCTGTACTCAGGACCTTAACGTAATGCAGTACATCGCTTACGCACAGAGAGGCGAATACGAAAAGTGCGCTGAGGAATCCTTCGACTGCGTAGCCTGCGGCTGCTGCAGTGTGAGATGTCCCGCAGAAATCTCTCATCCTATGGTCGGCCTTCTTGCACGCCGTATGGTAGGTAAGTACATCGCTCCCGAAACTGAGCACCTTCACACAAGAGTTGAGGAAATCAATAAGGGCGCTTATGATGAGCTTATCGAAAGCATTATGCAGAAGCCCATCACAGAAATGAAAGAACTTTACAATACAAGAGAAATTGAGAAATAAGGAGGGAAAATCCAATGTTTACAGCTGATATGCTCGAATCAATAAAAAAGGTTGAAGCAACCAGAGAAGAAAGAATGAAGACAGAGCCCCGCAGAATGACTGCCGAGGAAAAGGATACCCTTCTTAAGGCTTACCATCCTGACTACCGTGAAGACGGCTTCGCTGAAATCAAGGTTGGTCCCAATAAGGGACAGAAGGCTCCCAAAGAGCTCACAGATCTTATTCATTCAAACAGCAGACTTTTAAAGGATAAGGTTGACCTTTCAAAGGTTGACTATGAAACAGACGTTCTCGTTATCGGCGGCGGCGGTGCAGGTTCATCTGCAGCTATCGAAGCTCACGAAGCAGGCGCAGACGTAATGATCGTAACTAAGCTCCGTATCGGTGACGCCAACACTATGATGGCTGAAGGCGGTATCCAGGCAGCTGACAAGGAAAACGACTCTCCCGTACAGCATTATCTTGATGCTTTCGGCGGTGGTCACTTCGCAGCAAGACCCGAACTTCTCAGAAGACTCGTTATGGAAGCTCCCGATGCTATCAGATGGCTTAACGATCTCGGCGTTATGTTCGATAAGGAAGAGGACGGCAGAATGGTTACCACCCACGGCGGCGGTACATCAAGAAAGAGAATGCACGCCTGTAAGGACTACTCAGGCGCTGAAATTATGAGAAACCTTCGTGATGAGGTTCTCAACAGACAGATTCCCGTTATCGAGTTCACTTCTGCAGTTGAACTTATCAAAGACGACAAGGGTCAGGTAGCAGGTGCAGTTCTTCTTAATATGGAAACAGGTGACTACCTCGTTGCTAAAGCAAAGACTGTTGTTATCGCTACAGGCGGTGCAGGCAGACTCCACTATCAGAACTTCCCCACATCTAACCACTACGGTGCCACAGCTGACGGTCTTATTCTCGGCTACAGAGCAGGCGCACCTCTCCTTTATCAGGACACAATCCAGTACCATCCCACAGGTGTTGCTTACCCCTCACAGCTTTTCGGTGCTCTCGTAACTGAAAAGGTACGTTCACTCGGCGCTATGCTTGTTAATAAAGACGGTGAAGCTTATGCTCATCCCCTCGAAACAAGAGACGTTTCCGCATCCGCAATTATCCGTGAATGTGCTAACGGTAGGGGCGTTGATACTCCTCTCGGCTCAGGTGTATGGCTTGACACTCCGATGATCGAAATTCTCGGCGGTGAGGGCACCATCGAAAAGAGAATCCCTGCAATGCTCCGTATGTATCTCAACTACGGCATTGATATGAGAAAAGAGCCCATACTTGTTTATCCCACTCTTCACTATCAGAACGGCGGTCTCGAAATCGGCGGCGACGGCTTTACAAAGGCTATCGACAACCTTCTTGTAGCCGGTGTAGCAGTAGGCGGTATCCACGGCAGAAACAGACTTATGGGTAACTCACTTCTCGACATCATCGTATTCGGCAGAAATGCAGGTAAGGCTGCAGCTGCAAAGGCAAAGGATGTAACACTCGGCGAAATGAATCTTGACCACATCGACGCTTATGCTAAGGAACTCGAAGAAGCAGGTCTTGCCACAGATGAAGTATCACCTCTTCTTCTTCCCAAGTATGCACGTCACGAAAGATAAGGAGGACTTTTCCAATGCGCGAAATCAGTACAGATATTATCAGAGACACTATTGAAAAGCTTTGTATCGAAGCTAACTGCCACCTTCCCGGTGACGTAAAGTGTGCCATCGAATCCTGCCGTAAGTGCGAAGACGGACTTATCGCACAGGGCATCCTCGATGACATCATCGAAAATTACAAAATCGCTGACGATGAAAATGTACCCATCTGTCAGGATACAGGTATGGCTTGTGTATTCCTTGAAATCGGTCAGGATGTACACATCGTAGGCGAAAACCTTATGGACGCTGTTAACGAAGGCGTACGCAGAGGCTACGATAAGGGTTATCTCCGTAAGAGCGTAGTTAAGGACCCCATCAGAAGAGGTAACACAGGTGACAACACACCTGCTATGCTCTACACTGAAATCGTTCCCGGCGAAAACATCAAAATCACCGTTGGCCCTAAGGGCTTCGGCAGTGAAAATATGAGTGCTATCCGTATGTTCAAGCCCTCTGCAGGTCTTCAGGGCATCAAGGATTTCATTATTGAAACTGTTGAAACAGCAGGTCGCAACCCCTGTCCTCCCATGGTAGTAGGCGTAGG
>JAZNMU010000167.1:0-40697 GCA_045579865.1 Acutalibacteraceae bacterium | reverse complement strand
ATATCATCAGCCGTCAGGCTATATATCATCACAGGTCGTGTGCATATCATCAGCCGTAAGCCGGATACCCGCGTTCGCATGATGAGATACAAAACTGCGTTTTGATGATATGCAATTCTTTCAGAATTGATGATGTGCACGGCTCTGCCGTGATTTATAAGTCTTTAGGCAGTTCTTACACTCACACTACCTGTGGGTGTTTATTTTTTTGCGGTAAGCACTCACCTTGCATTTAACTTCCCTTTATGCTATAGTAATACCGTAACTGAAAGTTGGTGACGAAATGACAAACCGCGAAATAATGCTCAAAGCACTGAAAAGCACAGTTATAAAAGAGCTGAAGGCACAAGGCTTTACGGGCAAATACCCTCACTTCAAAAAGAAAAAGGAAGGTTGCATTGAGCTGATAACCTTTCAGACAAATAAATACGGCGGCTCTTTCACAGTGGAGCTTTCTGCAGTTTTTCCCGACAGCAAGGTTACGAATCTTTCAAATTTGAATGCACAGGTAGATGAGGAGGATGTCGAAGTAGCCTGCACTAATCAGCGATACCGCCTCGAGGGTATGTTTGACGGATGGTTTTATTACCGTGATGTGTACAGGAGTCCGACAGGCTATTATGAGGATATTCCCGAAAGCAGAGCGGAAACCTTTGTTCCGCCTGAAAAGTGGAAGCTTATGCAGAACTTTGATGAAAAAACTGCCGAGGATATATGCGAAGAAATAAGCCTGCAGCTTGACGATGCTTTTGAGTGGCTTTATAACTTTGAAAGAAAAAGCCTTAAGAAAAACGCAAGACATATTAAGGCTGCTGCAGAGGAAGAAAAGGTGTTCAATAAAAGAATTTTAGTCTTTATTGCATATTTCTTTATGGTTATGCTGTTTTCTCTGTTTTTCTTTTTCGTCGGAGAAAAAGGTTTCGGGGTATTCTGCGCAGTTTTTGCTCTCAGTGTCGGTCTTGCGTTAATATTGACTTCTCCCGTAAGCTATACCTTCTCTGAAGAAAAATTAGTAATAAATTATTTTTTTAGCTTAAAGGAAAATATCTACTGGAAGCACAGACCTAACGTAATTTCTACCTATGAGTCTCACAGATCCTTATGGCTTAAAACATATGAATTTTATTATTATTCCGAGGATAAAAGACTCTTCTTTATGCAGGGTAAAGTAAGTGAAAACCGAAAGACCAAAGCATTAATGGAAAAATACTGCCCAATGAGGATCAGATGATATAAAACAGAAATATAATAGCGGGGTGTCTAAATGAAAATAACAGAATATCTGAAAAAAGACAGTTGCATAAAGGCAATTCTCATCTTTGTTGCTATCACTGCTGTAAACTTTCTGGCATTCCAGACAGAAACAAGCTATATTCTTATAGCAGAGCCGCACTATGATATTAAACCGTCTGTAGGTTTGCTAGCATTTTATTTGATATTTTTAATTTTTATTGTAGCGAGGGCAGTAAAATGTAAAGCCGAGGGAGCAAACAGGCAGTATAATGCGATTCTTATTGCTTTTGCTTCAATGACCTTGGTTTCATTTATTGCAGGAGGATTTACATATCCGATTTTTAATGCTGTCTGTCTTAATCTGAAATATTTGTATGAATTGAAATTTGCAGTATCGGAAGAAAATTTAAATTGGATTTATCCTTATTTTGCAAATATCCTTTTTATGTGGATAACTGCATTAGCCTGTATTGTTTTTCCGTTTTCACAAAAGTCAAGAAAAATCAGTTTCAGGCCTTCCGCGAAAACAATTACACTGATACTTTCTGTGATGTCTGTGCTTGTTTTGACAAACTATGGTTTTGCTTATGAAAAATACGAGCGTTGGTACCCTTTTGAAACAAAGGAAGAATGGTATGCGGAAACATCTGAAGATACATTTCTTCCTTTTGTAACACAGGAGCAAAGAAGTGTGTATGCTTCGGTGAGAACAGAAACGGATATAAAAGAAGCAGAAAAAAGCATTATTGAAAAAGGATTTGTTAAAGAAAAAGTATCTTATAGTGAGTTTTTAGATGAAGCGGAGTTGGGCTATGTTTTCTCTGACTATCTTTTGGCACTTTGTCCTGAGAACAAAGAGATTTACGATTGTGATATGTACTGCTATACAAATACTGTGGTGGACAGTGAAGATTACTATGATGATATTGTCAGCTATATAATTATTTTTTACGATAACAACGGCATGATTAAAAATAAGTTGTTTATTCCTTGTGTGGGCAGTGTTTATTTTAACAGTGTTTATCAGAATTACGGTCACGGAGAAGAAACAAAAAAATGGTTTGAGAGTCTGAAAAAAGGCGATGACTGTGAAGATTCTTTGAGATTTATAAGAGGTACAGATGCTTATATAATTGAAAATGAAGGCATAGAGGACGGAAGGACAGTAAATACATATAGAATTCTGATAGAATGCTGTTATCCTCTTGAGACGGAATTTTCAGATTTCATATTCGGAACTCCTCCTGATTTTACAGAATATAATTTTGATATTATATTAAAGGCAGAAAACGGAAAAATAATCTCGGGTACTTTGGATGCGGAAAAGGGTATTATGAATAATTATGATGAAGATTCGGAAGAGTTTCATAAAGAGATTAAATGAATACAGGCTATCGTTACGGTAGCCTTTTCTTTTCTCTAATTCACACAACCTTTACGAATACACCTTGACTTTTATCTTGCCTCGGTATTATAATTACAATGATGCACAATGCTCTTATAACGCGTGTAAAGAGGGAAAATATGAAAACTGATTATGACAGAAACAGGACGGAAAGGGTTCTTTCTCTTGCTCTCGACTTAGGCAAAAGTATGATTAAATGCGGTGCCGAAATGAACAGGGTAGAGGAAACCATTATCCGTATAGGATATGCCTACGGTATGAAAAGCACCGAGGCTTTTTCCATCGTCTCTATGATTACGGCTACTGTAGCTGATGAGGGCGGAAGAACCCACACTCAGACAAGGCGTATTTATTCCTACTCCATTAACTTCGATAAGCTGGAGCAGCTTAATGCTCTTTCCCGTAAAATCTGCTCGGAAAGGCCCGACACGGAAAAGGCGAGAGAGGAGCTTGACAGAATTATGGTGCCCTCGAGGCTCTTTAATCCCATAGTTCTTTTCGGTTATATTATCGCCTCGGCCGGATTTGCAGTATTTTTCGGCGGAACGGTTATGGACGGTCTTGCTACTGTACCCATTTCCGTGATGATTTACTTTTTTAATTCCTTTGTCAAGGTTACAGGTGCCAGCCGTCTTTTCTTTACGGCACTGACCTCTGCGGTGGCGGGTGCTATGGCGATTCTTTTCGTGCATTTAGGCTTCGGCTCAAATGCAGATATGATTATGATAGGAAATATAATGCTTCTTATTCCCGGTCTTATGATGACAAACTCCGTAAGAGAAATGCTCTGCGGTGATCTTATGTCAGGAATTCTAAGGCTTCTTGAGTCGGTTATTCTTGCTCTTTCGATAGCCTTCGGATTTGCGATTCCCATTTATATTTCAGGACTTATGGGGGTGTGAAAAATGGCAGCTAAAGAATTTTTATCACTTCTTTTTTCAGGTATTATCGGAACTGTCGGCTTTTCTATCCTTTTCAAATCAAACAAAAGCAGAGTTTTCTGCTGTGCTGTGGGAGGAGCTTTGGTAGTGCTTATTTATGCCGGCTGTGTGAAGGTTACGGATAATCTCTTCGTTCAGAATTTTTTGCCCTCACTTTTCGCTACTGTCTATGCGGAAATTATGGCGAGAGTGATGAAAGCACCCACTACACCCATTTTAGCCTGCTCCATAATCGCTCTTATCCCGGGAGGCAGACTCTATTATACTACCTATCATTTCGTGACGAGCAATATGGAAGCCTTTAATGAGGAGCTTATTTCCATGCTTCAGGTAGCGGCAGGTATATGTGTCGGCATTACCTTCATTTCCGTTATCGTCAACGAAATTAACCGACATAAATTCAAACAAATATTTGATAACCGTTAAAGGAGAAAATTAACTATGAACAAAATCAAAGATGCGGCTTTTTCCGTAGTAGGAAAGGTCTACACAAAAATCAATTCTCTTTCCCAGGCAGAACAGCAGAGAAGTGCGGCTGAAAAGATCATCACTCCCGGTATGCCCGAGCTTCTCAGAGACGCCGCCGCAAAGGGTGCAGTGCTTCTGAAAAATGACGGTGTTCTTCCTCTTAAGGAAGGCTCATCCGTATCTCTTTTCGGCAGAGTGCAGAAGGATTGGTTTTACACAGGCTACGGCTCAGGCGGTGACGTAAATAAGCCCTATGCCGTTAACCTTATCGAAGGTATCAGAAACTGCGAAAAGCTCGTTTTGGACGAGGAAACTGCAGAGTTTTATGAAAACTGGTGCGACAGAAATCTCATTGACCACGGCTTCTGGGGACATTGGCCACGTTTTTATCCCGAAATGCCTATCGGTGAAGACTTTGTAAAAAGAGCCACAGGCGACACTGCCGTAGTTGTTATCGGCCGTTCAAGCGGTGAGGACAGAGAAAACGCTCTTGAAAAGGGCAGCTACTACGCCACTGATGAAGAAATCTCTATGCTTAGGAGTGTAACAGGCGTATTTGATAAGACGGTCGTTCTTTTCAATATCGGCTGTATTATGGATTTAAGCTTCCTGGAGCAGTTCGGTGATAAGATTTCAGCTGTTCTCGTAGTATGGCAGGGCGGTATGGAAAGCGGTAATGCCGTGGCAGACATTCTCTGCGGTAAGGTATCACCCTCAGGTAAGCTCCCCGCCACCATAGCCAGAGAATACGAGGACTTTCCCTCAGCCAAAGATTTCGGCAATAAGGAATACAATAACTACACCGAAGATATTTATGTAGGCTACCGCTATTTTGAGACCTTCTCAAAGAACAGAGTGCTTTATCCCTTCGGCTTCGGTCTTACCTACGGTGACTTCGAAACCAAGTTCGTTTCTGCAGAAGAAAAGGAAGAGGGCTTCGAGTTTACTCTTGAGGTCAAGAATAAAGGAGACCACGCTTCTGCTTATGCTCCGCAGATTTATGTGGAAAAGCCCTGCGGTGTTCTCGGTAATCCTTACCGTGAGTTGGTTGCCTTTAAAAAGACAAAGATACTGGCAAAGGGTAAAAAAGAAAAACTCACACTCTTCATTTCCAAATATTCTCTCACATCCTATGATGAAGAGGGTAAAACAGGATATAAGTCCTCCTATGTAATCGAAAAGGGTACTTACGGCTTTGCTGTGGGTGATAATGTAAGAGATGCTGTTAAAGTTTTCGAATGGACAGCAGAGGAAACTGTTCTCTATCAGCAGCTTTCACAGGTAGCCGCACCGAGAGAAGATTTTGAGATAGTTACAGCCGCAGTAAACGGCGGAAGGTATTATATCGATAAAAAGCCTGTATTCAAAACGGAATACGACCTCAAGCAGATTATCACAGATAACCTTCCCGAGGGTAAGGAAATCACAGGTGACAAGGGCTATAAACTCATTGATGTAAAAGAGGGCAGAGTGTCCATGGAGGACTTCGTGGCACAGCTCAGTCTTGACGAGCTCGAAGCCATTTCCCGCGGTGACTACATAATGAACAGCCCTCTCGGTGTTTCAGGTAATGCGGGCTGCTTCGGCGGTGTTCTTCCCTCTTTACGTGAAAAGGGCATCCCCGCCGCAACTACTACCGACGGCCCCTCAGGTATCCGTCTTTCCGCTTCCTGTTCGCTCATTCCCATCGGCACACTTTTAGCTTCTACCTTCGATGAGGATTTCACTGAAGAGCTTTTAGCTAAGCTCGGTGAAGAAATGGCTGACAGAGGTACAGATATTCTTCTCGCTCCCGGTATGAACATTCACAGAAATCCTCTCTGCGGCAGAAACTTCGAGTACTTCTCCGAAGACCCCTACCTCTGCGGTAAAATCGCCGCCGCCTATGTAAGAGGTGTTCAGAGAAACGGCAGATCGGCCTGTCCGAAGCATTACGCATGTAACAACCAGGAATTCAACCGTAACGGTAACGACTCCAGAGTATCTGAAAGAGCACTGCGTGAAATTTATCTCCGCGGCTTCGAAATCTGCGTAAAGGAAGCACAGCCTAAAAACATTATGACCTCTTATAACCTTATTAACGGTGTATGGGGACATTACAACTACGAGCTCTGCACCCTCGTTCTCAGAGAAGAATGGGGCTACACAGGTAATGTTATGACCGACTGGTGGATGAGAAAGTCAAAGAGTCAGGAATTCCCCCTTATGGAAGACCAGGCATACAGAGTAAGAGCACAGGTTGACGTGCTTATGCCCGGTGGCGGAAGAACAGGTAAAAATAAAAAGCCTGACGGCACACTCCTGGCTTCCTACGGTAAGGAAGGCGGTATTACTCTCGGTGAAATGCAGAGAACTGCCGCTAATGTGCTCCGCTTCGTGATGAACAGCACGGCTATGGACAGAATGTGAGAAAGGAGACGGAACTATGCCTTTGATTACAGCTAAAACATCCGTAGAAATAAGCAAAGAAAAGGAAGTCGCTCTCAAAGAAAAATTCGGTGAGGCTATCTCTCTCATCGGTAAAAGTGAAAGCTGGCTTATGGTTGACTTTCAGGATAAAGCCCGTCTCTGGTTCAAAGGAACAGACGAGGACTGCGGTATAATCGAGGTAGACCTTTTCGGTAAAGCAAGTGACAGCGGTTATGATGCACTGACGGAAAAGATAACGGAAATTGTCTGCAGTGAGCTTCCCATAGATAAGAGCAGACTTTATGTAAAATATAACGAAATTAGCCATTGGGGCTACAGTGGGTTTAATTTCTGATTTACGGTAAAATAAAACGGACAGAAACTTTTTAAGTCTTCTGTCCGTTTAGTTTTTATAATCGTTAGTCAAACCTAAAATATAATCTGTACTTACTTGATAAAATAAAGATAATTTTATAAGAATTTCAGTTGGTATATCTCTTTGACCGAGCTCGTAGTTACTGTACACCTGCTGTGAGCAATTAAGTATCTCTGCCATATCTTTTTGAGTAAGGTCTTTATCTTCTCTTAAATCCCGTATTCGTTTATATAACATTTCTATCACCTGAAATTTATTATAATCGACTGCAATTTGCAGTATTGACTTTTACTGCGTTTTGCAGTATAATTTTTACAGTAGTCAGGAATTTAATTTTTGACTGAAAATAAGGAGGAGTTTTTATGAAAAAATTATTTGCAGTTATTTTATCAATTATTATGCTTTTTTCTTCTTTGCCTGTGTTATCCTTCGGTGCTTCTGAGGTTGTGCCGGTAAGTGTTACCTGTAAAGACAGTTATCCGCTTTCGTTAAAAGAAATAGAGCAGGCAGGCAATACCGACAGACTTTCACTGATGACATCTGAACTTGACTATGAATTCGAAATTACTCTTTCTGACGGCAGGAAATTTTTTGCGGTGAACGGGTTATCGCTTTTACCTGAGGATGCAGAAAAATTTGCTCTTGATTTAGGCGGCGGACGTGTGATGATTGCCTTTGCTCACGTGGATACTGAGGAATGCCGCCGTATAAAAGAAGAGGGTGGAAACAAGGTTCCTGTCTATATCGATGTTACCGTTTACAAATACAACCTCGGTCTCAGCCTCAGCCTCAGCCGAGAGGAAGAATATACTCTTGTAACAGAAAAGGAAATAGTATCTCAATTAGTTACAATTGAACCTGTTTCAGGTCTTCCTGAATATGTTTATGAGGGTGCTACAGGAGTAAATTTCGAAAATGCAGTATTCGAGCTTAAGTACTGGGACGGTACTGTTAAAAATGTAACACCTGTTTATACTGATGAAATAGGAAGAGAATTTTATCTTGACGGAAAACCTGCTGTGAGTTATTATGACGAGGATGAAAAGGAAGCCATCATTAATTTTCTCGATGCAGAGCTTACCGTACCCATTAAGGATGTTTTGCCTTGTCCCATTAAAGAAGTGAAAATAGCTGATGTTACCTGTAACGGAAATTTGGAGATGACGGTTGCCTTTGATGTTATATATAATGACGGCACCATAAAATCTTATGCAAAGACAGCTGAAGCAAAGCTTTTAAGCGGAAGTTACAGCTACTGCGGTCAAATAGAAGGTTACAATGTGATTGTCGGCGCTGATACTCGTATTCAGGGTGGTGAGGCTGCCGTGAGTGTAGGTGAAATTGTCGGTACTAAGAACTTTGAGATAGAATATGAGGGTATTTACGCTACCTTTATTGGTAAAATAGTTCTTCTTTTCAAAGCTGTCATTGAAAAGTTTAAGGGTGTATTTTACTTATAATATTGGATGTATACTTGGAAAACCGTAGCCTTCGGGTTGCGGTTTTCTTTATGCAATTTGCATAGTTTTCATCTCTTATTTTATACTTGCTTTTTTTTATCAAAATTGGTAAAATGTACATTAGAATAGTTTAATCAGGAGTATATATGGGAAGTCTGGACTTTTGCTGTAAACCTACCTTCAATAACATTTCCGAAGAAAAAAGAAATAAGATTCTTTCCGTTGCAATAAACGAATTTGCCTGTAACGGCTTCGAAAATGCCAACATAAATACCATCGCCAAAAAGGCACAGGTAAGTGTCGGCTCGCTTTATAAGTATTTTGACACTAAAACCGATCTGTTCCTCACAAGTGTTAATTACGGTATACAGAATTTAGAGGCTGTTATGGAAGAGGTCATAGTCAGCGATGTTCCCATTATGAAAAAATTCGAAAGGCTCATAAGAATTGCTATCGAGTCTTCAAGAAAGGACCATATTCTCATAAAGCTTTATAATGTGGTGACAAGTCAGACCAACTCCGCTGTTGCTAAAACTGTCGCCACGCAGATGGAAAGTCTTGCCTGCGAGGCATATAAACGGGTTATAGCCGTCGGTCAGGCTCAGGGAGAAATCCGAAAGGATATTGATCCGGGTATGGCGGCATATTTAGTCGATAATATTCTGATGAATATTCAGTTTACCTACGCCTGTGACTACTATAAGGAAAGATTTAAAATATATTCAGGTGATGATATCTTTGAAAAGGATGAAGAGGTCATTGCAAATATTCTCCGCTTTGTTAAGGCGGCTTTAAGAGCATAAATAATTCCCGAAAGGATGTTATAAATATGAAATACGCACTTGCTTACGACATCGGTACCACAGGTGTTAAAACTTGTCTTTTTGAAATCGGTGACACTATCAAACTTTTAGCTGACGCTAATGAGGGCTACGAGCTTTACATTCTGCCCGATGGCGGTGCAGAGCAGGATCCCGATGAATGGTGGGAGGCTATGCGAAACACTACCAAAGCAGTTTTCTCTAAAACTGACATAAAGCCCGAACAGGTTGACGGTATTTCCTTCTGCTCACAGGCACAGGGTCTCGTTCTCGTCAATAAAGAGGGCAGACATATCCGCCGTGCCTTCAGCTATATGGACCAGAGAGCCAGAAAAGAACAGAAGGAGCTTATGGACCACGGCTTCCTTCATCAGATTGCCGGTGCAAGCCTTCCCAAGCTCCTCGTTTCTCTTGCCAAAACAGGTGCAGTAGCCGCATCAGTTAAGGACCCTGTTTTCAAATATAATTGGGTCAAGAATAACGAGTCCGACAGCTATGAAAAGATTTACAAGTGGCTTGATGTTAAGGAAGCACTTATTGCCCGTATGACAGGTAAGTTCGTTATGACTGAGGACTCAGCTTTCGGTACACTTCTTTTCGATATACATAAAAAAACATGGAGCCCTGAGGTTTGTAAAATCCTTAAGGTAAATATGGATCACCTTCCCGAAATCATCAAATCCACTGACGCAGTAGGCGGTCTTACCGCTCAGGCTGCTGAGGAGTTAGGCCTCGCAGAGGGCACCGTAGTATTCGGCGGCGGTATGGACGCTTCACTTATCGGTGTTGGTGCAGGTGCTGTTAATAACAACGAAACCCACGTTTATATGGGTACATCAGGTTGGGTTTCCACCGTTGTTGACAAGAGTATCGTTGACGCTTCTGCTATGATTGCTGCTGTTGTAGGCGCAAGACCCGGATATTATAACTACTTCGCAGAGCTCGAAACTGCAGGCAAGTGTCTCGAATGGGTTAAAAACCACCTCGCTCTCGATGAAATCGGTATCTACCTTAAAAAGACAGATGTTGCTGAGGATATGGAAAGCAAATTCACTAACCTTTATCAGTATCTTTCATCAGTTATCGAGCAGGTACCCGCAGGCTCTAACGGTGTAATGTTCACTCCCTGGCTTCACGGTAACCGCTGTCCCTTTGAGGACCCCAACTCAAGAGGTATGTTCTTTAACCTTAGCATCGAAACAGGCAAAAGTGAAATGATCCGTGCCGTTGTCGAGGGTGTATGTATGCATATGAGATGGATGCTCGAAACTCACGAAAAGAAGACCAAGACTTCAAATGTTATCCGTTTCGTAGGTGGCGGTGCTCTCAACGACTCCACCAGCCAGATTTTAGCTGACTGCACAGGCAGAGTAGTTGAAACCGTACCCAGTCCTCAGAATGTAGGTGCTGTAGGTGCCGCTATCGTAGTTGCAGTAGGTCTCGGCGTTATTGACGGTATCGATAAGGCTAACCTTCTTATTGATGCTGAAAAGAGATTCCAGCCCAACAAGGCAAACAAGGCAGTTTACGATAAGATGTTCGCAGCTTATAAGGAGCTTTATCCCGCAAATAAAAAGGTATTCAAGATGCTTAACGGCTAAAATAAAAGGGGACTGTGACATACAGTCCCTTTACTGTTAAAATCCAGGTGGTGAAAAAATGACAGATAAAACTAAGGCAGAAAAAGAGGTTAGAGAGTTTGCTTCATTTCTGAATAACTGCGACCCTGAAAGGGTAAAACAGCAGTCTGATGATTTTATGAAGCTGATGACATATTACCGATGTGCCATAATGGAAATCGAAACCAAATTCAATGTCCTGAATGCAGAATACTCTCTCAAGCACGACAGAAATCCCATCAGCAGCATCAAATCAAGACTTAAGCAGTTTTCCAGTATAAAAGAAAAGCTCGAAAGAAAGAATTTACCATACTCTCTCGAAGCCATTGAAGAAAATCTCAACGATATAGCGGGTGTTCGTGTAATCTGCTCTTTTCCGGGTGATGTTTATTCTCTGGTGGATGCATTTCTGAAACAGGATGACATAACCCTTATTGAAAAGAAGGATTACATAAAAAATCCCAAGCCTAACGGCTATCGCAGTTTGCATCTTATAATCTCCATCCCCATTTTCCTTGCTCACGAAAAGAGAAATATGAAGGTGGAGGTACAGCTCCGCACTATCGCTATGGACTTCTGGGCAAGTCTGGAGCATCAGATGAAATACAAAAAAGATAATGAATTCACTCCCGAAATGGAAAAGGAGCTCAGCGACTGCGCCAAGATAAGCGCCGACCTTGATGAAAGAATGGACAGGCTGAGGGAAGATACACTCGGATAAAAAAACAGCAAAGACAGGTTTTCCGTAACGGTTAACCTGTCTTTTGTATTTAATTTATCTGCCTCTCTTGAAAGGAGAGGTGGCAGCCGTCAGGCTGACGGAGAGGTCAGAAACTTCCTTATCTCCTCTTCGTCACCTTTAAGTGACCCCTGCACGATTCCGCCCCTTCCTCCGCCTCTGCCGCTGAATTTTTCATTCAGAGCCTTAGCATAGGGGAGGGGATCAATTTTATCACTTACCATACAGTAGCGGTATTGCCCCTTTTCGCCCGAAAAACAGCATACGAAGTCTTCTGCTCTTTCCATCAGTGAGAGTGCGAAATCCTGGAGCATTTTTCCCTCGAGAGAGGAATCGAAAATAATTATCCTCTTATCGGCTTTTATTGAATCGAGCTTTAATGAAAGTATCTCTCTTTTAAGTCCCACGATTTCATAGTCGAGGGACTCCTTTTCTTTTTTGATTCGTTCCACAGCCTGTGCCGTTTCTTTTTCTTTGGCGGACATCAGCACGCTGACGGAGTGGTTTTCGTCGAGCTTGTGGCGAATGTCTTTGAGTGCTCTTTCACCGCAGAGAATACTTACTCTCGTTCCGCTCTTATATTTTTCGAAAGCGACTACTTCAATTATGCCGATTTCACCTGTTTTTTTCACGTGAGGAGCACAGCAGGCACATATATCCACACCGGGAAACTCCACTAATCTCACCTGACCGTCGATTTCCTTTTTACTGCGGTAGGGGATGAGAGCGAGTTCCTCGTCTGTGGGGAAAAACACCTTCACATCCAGGTTATCCCATACAGCCTTATTGACAAGTAATTCTACTTTACAGACATCCTCTTTTGTCAGTACACCGTTAAAATCGAGGGTAACTACCTCACTTCCCAAGTGAAATCCCACATTATCATATCCGTAAAGAGAATGAACGATTCCCGAGAAAATATGCTCACCTGAATGCTGCTGCATATCAGAAAAACGCTTTTTCCAACATATTTCACCTGTTATTTCCTTACCGATTGTGAAAAATTCAACGTTTTCCTCCGAGTTTTCCACAAAATGATAAATCTTTCCGCCGATATTTTGTACATTTTCCACATTTGCTATTCCGAGCTTACCTATGTCGGAGGTCTGACCGCCGCCTTCGGGAAAGAAAGCAGTTCGGTCAGTTTCGATATATAGAGTGTCATCTTCACTGTAAAGGTCAGTGACTTTACAGGAGAACTCCTTTATGTAGCTGTCTCTGTCAAATAATCTGTCTGTCATCTGTTATTTTTCCTTGTTATTTATGATAATTTATGGATGAAAAGTCCGCTTAAAAGTTTCGGCTCAAACCAGGTGGATTTGGGAGGCATAACCTTACCTGCATCGGCGATAGCCATAAGGTCCTCGAGGGAGGTTGGATACATAGAAAATGCAATAACCATATCGTTTTCGCATCTTCTTTCAAGCTCACTGAGACCTCTTATACCGCCTACGAAATCGATTCTTTTATCTGTTCTCGGGTCTTCGATTCCGAAAATGGGAGTGATGCAGTTGTTCTGCAGAATGGAAACATCCAGTCTTTCCACAGGATCATTATCGTTGAAGGTGCCTTCCTTGGCTGAAACCTTGTACCACTTTTTACCGAGGTACATACCGAAGGTGTGCTTTTCTGTGGGCTTGTACTGACCTTCACCCTCATACTCTTCCACGGTGAATTTTTCGGAAAGCTTATTTTTGAATTCTTCTTCCGTGTAACCGCCAAGGTCCTTCATAACACGGTTATAGTCCATAATCTCCAACTCGTCCTCGGGGAAAGCCACAGCAAGGAAGAAATTGAACTCTTCATTTCCCGTGTAACAGGGATTTGCTTCTCTTCTTTTCTGACCGACCTTTACTGCTGAGGCACAGCGGTGGTGTCCGTCGGCTATGTAAAGGTAGTCGATTTTTCCAAACTCGGCACAGAGGGTGTCGGTGATTTTTTCGTCGTCGATAACCCATACGGTGTTTGTGATGCCGTCCTCGGTAACAAAATCGTAAACGGGAGCGTTGTTTTCCTTGTAGTCATTTACGATGGTGCTTATGGCGTCATTTTTGCGGTAGGTAAGGAAGATAGGGCCTGTGTTTGCATCACAGTAATCCACGTGACGGATGCGGTCGGCTTCCTTGTCTGCACGGGTGAATTCGTGCTTTTTGATGATGTTATTGATGTAGTCATCGATGGAAGCACAGCCCACGATACCTGTCTGGCTTCTGCCGTTCATAATCTGACGGTAGATGTAAAAGCAGGGCTTTTCATCCTCGGCACAGATGCCTTCCGTAACGAGTGAGTCAAGATTTTCTTTTGCCTTAAGATAAACTCTTTCATCGTAAATGTCTGTATTTTCGTCAAGATCAACTTCGGCCTTGTCCACATGAAGGAAGGAAAGGGGATTATCCTTTACCATTTCTCTTGCCTCAGCGCTGTTCATAACATCGTAGGGCAGAGCGGCTACCTTATGTGCGTATTCAGCCTTTGGTCTTATAGCTCTGAATGATTTGAAAACTGCCATTAAAATTTCTCCTTAAATATAATATTAATTAATTTTAACTGTTTTATATTTCTTTGTCAAGGCTTGAAAAAGTTATTATACCGTGGTATACTGTAACATATAAAATTAGAAGGGGGAGTGGTACTATCGGCAGAAAAACACCTTACATTTATCTTAGTGTCTTCGGGATAAACATCCTTCTTTTTGTAATCAAGCTTTATGTGGGTCTGTCCTCAAACAGCATCAGCATTTATTCCGACGGTGTGAATAATTTTTTTGACTCCCTGACAGGTATTCTGAGTTTTGCTTTACTTGTTTCCACGGCAAAACAGACAAATCCTGTGGCAGCTTATAAAACGAAAAAGACCGAACAGCTTCTGTCCTTCGTTATTTCAGTGACGGTGGCCTTCAGTGCCTTTTATTTCGCCTATAATTCTCTTGAGAGACTTACCTATCCTACACCTGTCAGCTTTGCGGTGAAATACTTAGTGATAATTCTTGTAACTGCGGCAGTAAAGCTCCTTATGTTTATATTATTACGGCTTTACGGGAAAAAGAGTAGTTCGGAGATAGTAAGGCTCATTTCGCTCGACAGTCTGCTGGACTTTTTCATCACCTCCGTTACAGCGCTTACGCTTATTCTTTCCATTGACGGGAAATATGCGTTTGATGCCCTGTGCGGTATGGGTATAAGTTTTGTGATACTTTTCACGGCGGTCAGAAATCTGATTTCCGCTCTTTCCATGCTTACGGAATCACCTGCAAAGAAAAAAAGAGAAATACTTGCTGACATTTTAGAAGGCAGAGATGTTAAAGCTTTAAACTTCAATCTTTCCGAAGAGAAAGATGAAGTTTACATAAAAATAACAGGCGCAGAGGATACTGCTTCTCTCGCTCGTGAAATTGAAAAAGAAACAGGTATCAGAGCTTACTTTGTTATCTGTGAAGAATAAAACCAAAGGAGAAAAATTATGAAAACAAAAGAAAAAAATGTAGAAACAAAGAAAAAGTCAAGGGGCAAAAAAGCACTTAAGGTTCTTTGTGTTATCCTTGCTGTTATTGTTGCCGCTGCAGGTGTGTGTGCCGTTGTCAGTGTTATAGGTAACAAAGCAAATATCGAAAAAATTTCAGCCTTCGAAAAGGTAGAGAAGGCTGACAGACTTATTCCCGAAAAGGACGAAGACGGCAACTGGACTTTTACCACAGACAGAGATTTTAAGGTGATGCAGCTTACTGACGTACATATCGGCGGCGGTTTTATGTCTCTTAAAAAGGACTCTATGGCTCTTAACGCAGTGGCTGCCATGATTAAGGCAGAGGAGCCTGACCTTGTTATCGTAACGGGTGACGTTTCCTACCCTGTTCCCTTCCAGGCAGGTACCTTCAATAACCTTTCTTCCGCTAAGGTTTTCGCCGCACTTATGGAACAGCTCGGAGTTTATTGGACTTTAGGCTTCGGCAACCACGACACTGAGGCTTATTCTTATCACAGCAGAAAAGATATTTCAGAATTCTACGGCAGCGAGGATTTCGAATATTGTCTCTTTAAGAACGGTCCCGAAGATGTTGATGGCTACGGCAACCAGGTAATCAATGTTAAAAACTCCGACGGCATCGTTACACAGTCACTCTTTGTTTTTGACAGCCACTCCTATATTGACGGCGATGTTTTAGGCATTATGTGGAAGTATGATAACATTCACGAAAATCAGGTAGTATGGTATGAAGAATCATTAAATAAAATCAATGCAAAGAATGCAGAGATTGCCAAGGAAAAGAATCTCGAAATCCCCGAAACCGTTAAATCAGCTGCTTTCTTCCATATTCCTCTTACAGAGCAGAAGGATGCCTGGTATGAATATGCCGATAACGGCTTCGCAGATACGGAAAATGTAAAATATCATTACGGTATCGCAGGTGAAGGCAAAAAGGTAGTATACAGCGGTGTCGGTGAGGACGGACTTTTCGAAAAGATGCTTGAGCTCGGCTCCACACAGGCTGTTTTCTGCGGTCACGACCATTACAATAACTTCTCTCTGGAATATAAGGGAATCAGACTTACCTACGGTATGAGCGTTGACTATCTTGCTTATCCCGGTATTTATAAGGAAGGCTCACAGAGAGGCTGTACTGTTATCACCTTCTCACCTGACGGCAGCTTTGACTGTAAAGCTGAAAGCTATTATCAGGAAAAGTATTCAAGCGTATATGATAAAGAAGAGGTTATAATGCAGGAATTAACCACTGTTGAAATTGCAGACGAATATAAATAATGAGGAGAACTGATTTGAAAGAGCTTCCGCAGGGCTTTACCGTGACAGCTCACACGGGCTGTGAGGGTACAAAGGATAATTCTCTCGAAGCCATAAAGAAGGGTGCAGATGCAGGAGCCCATATAATTGAATTTGATCTTCGTTTTGATAAGGATGGAAACGGTATTCTTTCCCACGACGCAACGGAGGGTGAGGCAGTAACTCTTGAAGATGCCTTTGAGCTTGTTGCTTCTTTTGATAAGCTTAAGGTGAATGTAGACTGTAAAACCACCGATAATCTTACCGATGTATACCGTCTGAGCGAAAAGCTCGGCATTACAGACAGAATTTTTTACACGGGAATAGAGGTAAAGGATGTGGACGCAGCGAAAGCGCAGACACCGCAGATATCGTACTTCCTTAACTATAAAGCAAGCATCTTTAAGAAAAACAACGGAAAATATATCTCCTCTCTTATTTCTTTAGTGAAGGAAAAGGGTGCCGTGGGAATCAACCTCAGATATTCTCAGTGCAGTAAAAGAATGGTAGATATGTTCCGTAAGGAGGGCCTTCTCGTTTCGGTATGGACGGCAAACAGTACACGTGTTATGAAAAAGTGTCTGTCTTTTAAGTCTGACAACATAACCACCAGATATCCCTCAACACTTATAGAACTGATTAATAAACAGAAATAAATCCAAGGAGCGTAAACAAATGGAAAAAATCAAAATGGGTAAAATCGTCGAAATGGACGGCGACGAAATGACCAGAATTATCTGGCAGATGATAAAGGATGAGCTTCTCTCACCTTATGTGGAGCTTAACACCGAGTACTATGACCTCGGTCTTCCTTACCGTGATGAAACAAACGATGAGGTAAGTGTTAAAGCAGGCGAGGCAATTAAAAAGTACCGTGTAGGCGTCAAGTGTGCTACCATCACGCCCAATGCTCAGAGAGTTGAAGAGTATAATCTCAAGGAAATGTGGAAAAGCCCCAATGCTACTATCCGTGCTATTTTAGACGGTACAGTTTTCAGAACACCTATTCTTTTAAGCGGTGTAAAGCCTGCAGTAAGAACCTGGGAAAAGCCTATTACTATTGCCCGTCACGCTTACGGCGATATTTATAAGGCTTCCGAATTCCGTATCGAAGGTCCCGGTAAGGCAGAGCTTATCTTTACCTACGAGGACGGCAAGACAGAAAAGGCCACCATTTACGATTTCGAATGTGGCGGTGTTTTACAGGGTATGTACAATAAGGATACATCAATCCGTTCTTTTGCACACTCCTGCTTTAAGTTCGCTCTTGACACCAAGCAGGACCTCTGGTTCTCTACTAAGGACACTATCAGTAAAAAATATGATCAGACCTTCAAGCTTATCTTCCAGGAAATCTATGAGAATGAATATAAGGAAGAGTTTGAAAAGGCAGGTATCGAATATTTCTATACCCTTATTGACGACGCCGTGGCAAGAGTTATCCGTTCAAAGGGCGGATATATCTGGGCCTGCAAAAACTATGACGGCGACGTAATGAGCGATATGGTTTCCACAGCCTTCGGCTCACTTGCTATGATGACAAGTGTACTCGTTTCACCTGACGGAAACTTCGAATACGAAGCTGCTCACGGTACTGTTACCAGACATTATTACCGTCATCTTAAGGGTGAAGAAACTTCAACCAACCCTGTTGCCACTATTTTCGCATGGACGGGTGCTCTCAGAAAAAGAGGCGAGCTTGACGGTAATTCTGAGCTTATGGCTTTTGCAGATAAGCTGGAAAAGGCTACTCTCGGCACCATCGAGGACGGCAAAATGACTAAGGACCTTGTTGCTTTATGGCAGGGAGAGAAGGCTGAAGAGCTTACCACAGCACAGTTTATCGGTGCCGTAAAAGAAAAACTTTCAGAAATGATGTAATAATATGGATAATATAAACAACAATTCAGAAAACAGAGAAGGTAATTATACTTATCCCGTTAACGAAGGTGAAGGTGTACAGGACACACGGCTTTATTCACAGGGTAAGTATCCTCAGCCTCCCGAATGGACTAAAAATATCGTTATTTCCGAAACACCCTGGCCGGCTCCGGGTGAAAAAGGAAATGTAACCGTTAAGTTTAATGAACCGGAAAAAGACGATAATTCTGTTCAGCAGGAAGAAAAGGAAGATTTTGGAGAAGCTCATAAGAAGGACTGGCCTATGTGGCTTCAGATAGGTATTGTTGTTATCTTTGCCTTAATTGCTGCTTTGCTTGTAAAAAATGCTTTGAAGGTTAGAACAGTACAGAGTGAAGATACTGATGCATTTAAAGAGCAGACTGCCACGGTATCTGTCGAAAACACGACGATACCGACCTCAGCACCTGTGACAGTTCCTTCAACAGTACCTTCCGCCGAAAAAACTACCGATATGAAGGAAAGCGAAAAAACGACTGCAAAAACAGAAGAAAAAACTACCTCTGCAAATAAAGCCACTTCATCACAAAATAATAAAAATAATGATGAAAAGGCAAAAGAAGAGATTATCAAATACTTTAACGAAAGCAGTAACCGTGTAAAAACTGAGGCTGTCAAGGTCGTTAAAAACTTTGAGAAGCGTACCCATAACGAGGATAAGCTTAACCTTCCTTCAGCCATAAAGGGTGTGGCTTCTAGTCTGCTTGAAAGCAAGTTTACGGATGTTACTGAGCCTGTGGAATATCTTTCACGGGAAGAAATTATCGCTAAATACCCTGTTCCCGGTAAGGAATGGTCGAGTGAGCTTACTTCCGATGAGGTTTTGAGTGCTGTCTGTGTGGAAAAGGGTGACGAGTATGAAATTACTATCACTCTTAAACCCTGTCTCGATCCTGAGCCCGGTGTCGGCACCTCAAAGGCTATGGACTGTCTTAATGTTCCTATGGTAAGAGATACGGCACCTGAGTTTATAACAGCATTTTCAGCTGAATATTACGACTGTGTTATTCGTTGTCGTGCGGAAAAGGAGACAGGCAGAATAATCTGGTCCAGTTATACTACTCCTGTTCTTCTGAAGCTCGGACTTGATGCAGGTTTTGTAAAGTTTGATGCAGATATCGGACTTACCTTCGAAAAGGATTACACCATAACATATTAACCAAAGAAAGCCTGTCCGTTTTTCGGGCAGGCTTAAATCAAGTTTTGTTTACTGAAAGGAGGAAAATGAGTATGAAAAAGGTGGCCTTGTGTGTCCTGAATTCCAAGTATATTCATTCGTCTCTCGCTCCCTGGTGTCTTTATGCGAGTGCAAAAAAGTACTGTGGTGACAGATATTCTTTTTCCGTTGTGGAAGGAACAATAAACGAAGCTGAAGATAAAATCTTTGACAGGATAATAGCTGAAAATCCGTCTGTGGTTACCTTTACCTGTTATATATGGAATATAAAGCAGACACTTTCTCTTTGCAGAAGAATTAAAAAGACAGATGCCGGAATCACTGTGATTTTAGGCGGTCCTGAGGCGGCATATAATCAGAAGGAGATACTGACGGAAAATTCCTTTATCGACTATGTGTTTTCAGGTGAGGGCGAAGCTATTCTGCCTGAATTTCTCAAGGGAAAAGCTGAAGAGGTTCAGGGTGTTTCTTTCATAAAAAACGGGAGAGTGCATATATCTTTCAGAGAGGACAGCGGCAGAACAGATTATCCTTCGCCTTACTGTAAGGAATATTTCGACTCTCTTAAAGGCAGAATAGCCTATATTGAAAGCAGTCGAGGCTGCCCGTTTTCCTGTGCCTTCTGTCTTTCGGGACGGTGCGGTAAGGTGAGATTTTTCCCGATGGAAAGAGTAAAATCAGAAATCCTTTCTCTTGCCTCCTGTGGTGCGAAAACCGTGAAATTCGTGGACCGTACCTTTAACTGTAACCTTGAAAGAGCCAAAGAAATTCTTAGCTTTATTAAGGATAACTACGGCAGAGAAATACCCGATGATGTCTGCTTTCATTTCGAAATAGCCGCTCATATTGCTGATGATGAATTTATGGCTCTTATAGGCTCTATGCCCTCGGGAAGTGTGCAGTTTGAAGCGGGGATACAGAGCTTTAATCCCGAAACTCTCAGATCTATCGGCAGAAGGGATAATACGGAGACTATCTGTGAAAATTTAAAAAGGCTTCTTTCCTTCGGCAACTGTCATATACACATCGACCTTATTGCAGGTCTGCCTGAGGAGGACTTTTCATCTTTTGTTGACGGCTTTAACAGAGCGTATTATCTGAAAGCAAATATGCTTCAGTTAGGCTTTCTGAAAATTCTTCACGGCTCTCCTATGGGTGAGGAAAGAGAAAAATATCCCTGCGTATACAGTAAGGAGCCGCCTTATGAGGTGATATCAACTCCGTGGATAAGTGAGGATGAATTACTGCAGCTTCATAAGGCAGAAAATGAACTGGAGCGCCTTTATAACAGCGGAAGATTTTCCGATACTCTTGATTATGTTTTCGGAAATGTCAGCATAACCCCTTTTGAACTTTTTTATTCCTTTGCTCTTTTTCTCGAAGAAAATGACAGAAAGGGGAGTATACCCCTCGACGAATATACCTGTCTTGCCTTTGATTTCTTTTCTTCGCTCGATGGAACAGATCAAAAGGTACTGCGTGATAAAATGATTTCAGACCGTGTAGCTACCAATAATTCGGGTGTTATTCCCGCAAGGCTTAAGGTGGCTGACCCGATGCTGAAAATGGCTGCGGAAAAAATCAGAGAGCTTTCTCCGATAAGAAAAGGTGTAAAACGCACAGTCGCCATTCTTTACACTGAAAATAAAATTATATGGTGTGACTATAAAGAAAAGGACAGGGTTTCGGGAAGATATAAGGTGGAGAGCATACCTTTTGAAGCTGCAGAATAAAACAGAAACAGAGGTCACTTATGTGGCCTCTGTTTTTTTTATATACCGCTGATGCTTTCCTTCATTCTGAAGCTGTAGCCGTGGTCTTCCATTTCTTTCATATTTTTCAGTATATAGCCGGCTCCCTTTGCGGCACAGTGCTCAGGGTCGGCGGCACGCTTTACCTTTATGCCGAGTCTCGATGAAAACTCTTTATCCAGACCTGGGAGCTTCGCTACACCGCCCGTAAGAAGAATACCTTCGTGGCAGATGTCCGAATAAAGCTCCGGCGGAGCCTGTTCCATAACATCGACTATTGCCTCGAAGATAATATTTATCTGATCCTTTAATGCTTCGTACATTTCCGTCGAGGAAATATTGAAAATCTCGGGCATTCCAGTAACATAGTTTTTACCCGTGGCCTCTATTTCTACCTCTTCACTTCGCTTGTATGCACAGCCTACGGTATGCTTGAGTTTCTTTGCTGTTACGAGACCGATATTTATATTCTTTTCTCTTTTGATATACTGCTGAATGGCTTCATCCATAGTGTCGCCCGCAGTTTTAATTGATGCAGAATAAGCTACGGTACCCATAGTTATAATAGCAATATCCGTAGTACCGGCACCCATATCGATAACCATAGTACCGTGAGGATGTTCGATGGAAAGCCCTGCTCCCAGGGCGGAAATAACAGGCTCATCGATGACACTTACCTTTCCGGCACCTGCAGCACAGGCAGCTTCGATAACTGATTTTCTTTCGAGGTTGGTAATACTGCTCGGCGCACTTATAAGTACATTGGGGCGGAAAACCTTTTTGTCACAAAGCTTACTGATGTAGTGGGACAGAATTTCTGTCATAACTGAGAAATCGGAAATTACACCGCCCATAATAGGTTTTTTTACGGTGAGTGCGTCGGGAGTCTTTTCGAGCATTTCACCGGCTGTGTTGCCTATAGCATAGGTTTCGTTATTGTAAACATCGTAAGCGATGGCATTATCTTCTGAAAAGACTATACCTCTGCCTTCAATGAAGGCTGTTATTTTTTCTGTACCCAGGTCAATGCCTATATTCTGTCCGAACACTTTTTTCACCGTCCTTTTTATTGTATATTACAACAAGGCTCCCGAACGCAAAGCGCGAGGGGCTCTTATTTGATTTTATTTATTTTTTTCATCCTTGTCAAGGTCGAAAAAGTTAAGATTTGATGTAATTGCCACAGTAATGCAGTAAACATCCTCTGCCCCCATCGCCAGAAGTACATCTGAGCACTCTTTGAGAGTAGCTCCCGTAGTTTTTATGTCATCGCAGAGAAGAACTGTTTTACCCTGGACATCAGAGCTTTTATTTAGCGCTATGGAGCCCTTTATGTTTGTCATTCTTTCCTTAGCTCTCAGACTGTGCTGTTTTTCCGTGTCCTTGCTTTTTATGAGGAGCTCCTCGCAGGGAAGAAACAGCTTTTTTGCTGTTCTTTCAGCTAAAAGCCGTGCAGGATTATAGCCTCTTTCCTTTATACTTTCTGCTGAGGAGGGGACGAAGGTTACAGTATCGAAATCTACGTTCGCATAAACTGTGGCTACTCTTTCGGCAAGACAGTCGCCGAAATATCGGTAAAGATTTTTTCTTCCGCTGAATTTGAAGGAGAGAAGCATATTCTGAATAAGTCCGTCATAGGTGAAAACTCCTGTGATGTGGGGAAGCTCCGTGGTGTATCTGGTACCGCAGGAGCATACCTCTCTTTCTTTTCCGCAGTTTTCACAGCAGCTGTCGGTAAGTCTTACTTCATCACTTCCGCAGCATAAACAGAAATCTTCATTGATTTTCAGGGTTTTACCGCAGTGCGGACATTTTTCGGGGAAGAAAATTCTTCCTATCATTTCACTCTTTTTCATCTTATTTTCTCTCTAAAAAATGTCTTAATGCAGAGTAACGCCGTGTCTTTTTGTCGTTATCAACCATTGCGTTTATCTGCCCCTGACTGCCGACTAAAATGAGGCGTGTCTTTGCTCTGGTTACGGCAGTATAAAGCAGATTGCGGTAGGAAAGCTGAGGTACCACAGAGCATACGGGCATAATCACAGCCTCGAATTCACAGCCCTGACTTTTATGAACAGTAATGGCATAGGCAAGGTCAAGCTCACCTGCATTTTCGAAGGGATAAACGGCTATTCTTCCGTCGAAGTCTATCTTCATAAAGGAGGCGTTATGGTTGATAGCGGTGATTATACCTATATCACCGTTGAAAATACCGCTTGATGCCTCTTTTCCTCTGGTCCATACGATATCGTAGTTATTTTTTATCTGCATAACCTTGTCGCCTTCGCGGAAAATCCTGCCCGCACCTGCAAATTCTTCCTTGTTTTTAGCGGCGGGATTGAGAATACCCTGAAGAGCGGCATTAAGACTTACAGTGCCGAGCTCACCCTTTTTGGAAGGTGTGATAATCTGTATGTCCTCGATGGGATTGTAGCCGTAGGCCTTAGGCAGACGGCTTACATAAAGTTCAACTACCGTAGAGGCGGACTGAAAGATACTACCTCTTTGCAGAAAGAAAAAGTCTCTGTCTGTGTGGGAAAGGTCCGGGTATTCACCGCGGACTATTTTATGCGCATTGGTAACGATGAGACTTTCGAGACTCTGTCTGAAAACTTCCGTCAGCGCAACTACAGGCAAAAGTCCTGAGGAAATAATATCCTGCAGAACATTACCTGCACCTACAGGAGGGAGCTGGTCTGAGTCGCCGACCATAATCAGTCTGCAGCCGAGAGGAAGTGCATCCAGAAGTGCGGCGAAAAGGTGAGTATCCACCATAGAAAGCTCGTCAATAATGACAGCATCGGCTTCAAGGGGATTTTCCATATTGCGGACAAATTTCGGCCTGTGGCTTCCATCGGTCCATTCTACCTCTAAAAGTCGGTGTACGGTTTTTGCTTCCTTGCCCGTAACCTCGCTCATTCTCATGGCGGCTCTGCCTGTGGGAGCGGCTAAAAGAACACGGAGCTTCTTTTTTTCATAAAGCTCTAAAATGCCGTTTAGAGTGGTGGTTTTACCTGTACCGGGACCGCCTGTGAGAACCAAAAGGCCTCTTGTTACGGCAGTTTTTATGGCTTCTCTTTGTTTCTTTTCGAATTTTATATTTCTTTTTTCTTCTATTTTATTAATATCCTCATCGACGGTTCTGCCCTGTGCGGGAGGAAACTTCAGCATAACCCTGATTCTGTCTGCTATGCTTTTTTCGTCCATATATTCTTCGGGCAGAAACACATAACTCTTTTCGTCGAAAAAGTCCTCTACGATTTCCTTGTCCTCGATAAGGTCGTTTATGATTTCCTGAGTTTCCTCTCTGTCAATGCCGAGAAGCTCATTGGCAGGAATAATCAGCTTTTCACGTGGGAGACAGGTGTGGCCGTTACGGAGATTATGCCTTAAAATATGCAGAATACCTGCTCTGTGACGGAAAAGGGGGATAACACCTGTGGGAAAGCTCTGTGCGATTTCGTCTGCTCTTTCGAAACGGATGCCGAGACCCTCTCGACAGAGTACATAGGGGTTTTCTGTGATTCTTTCCACAGCGGCGGCACCGAAGGTTTTATAGGCGTTAAGGCATTCTGTAGGGCTCATACCGAATTTTTCCAGAGAAATCATTATTTCCCTTACGGCAAACTGCTCTTTGAAGTGTCTGCACATTTCCTTCGCTTTTTCGAAGCTTATACCCTTGATCTCAGAGAGTCTCTCCGGTGAGTTTTCCAGTACCTCGAAGGTGTCATCACCGAAACGCTCGATTATCTTCATAGCAGTGGCAGGGCCTATACCCTTGACTGCACCGCTGGAAAGATAGCGGAGCATATCTCCTGAACTTTTGGGAAGACTTCTTTCTACTGCGGTGGCTTTGAACTGTGTGCCGAAGGTGGGATGCTTTGTCCAGTAGCCCTTGAGCCTGAGCTTTTCACCGGGACAGCATGAGGGCATTATACCAACGGCTGTAACTAACTGATTGTTATGGTTTATGTCGATAACGCTGTAGCCGTTTTCGGGATTTGAGTAAACTATATCTTCGATTATTCCGTCGATGATAATTTCTTCTATATCCATTTTTACCCTCCTTTTAAGTTCGTTAAATTACATTATACTATAAAGATATTCCTTTTTTCAAGATAAAAAGAAAAATCACCCAACGAAGTGGGTAATTTATCGGAGAAAATGAGTGAGCCTGTAAGCCGAGTTCTGTCATTTAAGGTAATCATCTATCTAGACCTGCAATTGCTCACAGGTTCAAGCCACC
This sequence comes from Acutalibacteraceae bacterium, assembly GCA_045579865.1. Classification (GTDB taxonomy): domain Bacteria; phylum Bacillota; class Clostridia; order Oscillospirales; family Acutalibacteraceae; genus UBA6857. The sequence continues at coordinate 15,353 of JAZNMU010000167.1, read as the reverse complement.
TTTCGGTTTGCGTCCGGCTGACGTATCATATCCTGTCGGTGTTGCTCCGGGTAGGGTTTACATGGCCACACAGTCTCCTGTGTGCCGGTGAGCTCTTACCTCGCCTTTCCATCCTTACCGTAAAAATTACGGCGGTTTATTTCTGTTGCACTGTCCCTAAGGTCGCCCTCGGCGGTCGTTAACCGTTACCCTGCCGTGTGAAGCTCGGACTTTCCTCACGCATCACAAAGATGCCCGCGACTGCCCAACTCACTCACGAATAGATATTTTACATAAAAAAATATGAAAAGTCAAGGCTAATATCTGCCGAATCGGAATAGTAAGAAAAAATTTTGCGGACATACTAAAACCGAGGTGATAAAAATGACAAAACAGGGTATGAAGCGTCCTGAGGACGAAACTCCGGAAAAGAAAAAACACAAAAAGGAGCCCCTTGTTCCGGAAATACAGGGAAAAGCAAAAAATTCAAATGAAAAAGCAAACACATTCACAGCAGGTACAAGGCCGACGGACATAATGCTATGTAATTCCGGACAGATTTACGCATCTGAAACCGAAAAAACTATTTCAGATGTTTATCCCGAAATTGACAATGACCTGGCAAGAGATAATCTGCAAAATGATATCCCCGAAGCGGATTTGCAGGACCTGAACTGAAATAAAAAAATCAGACTGCTCATTTCAGTCTGATTTTTATCATATTAGTGCTCGTCGTAATGGGTTTCACCGTCATCGTGCACATGGTAGGTGGGCTCTACTTCATAAAAATGAGTCTGTCCGTCCTCGTGTACGTGATAACCGGGATCCTCCGTGGGGGAGGTTTTGCTGAGGATAATTGCAATAATTGCGAGAATGAGAACAACTATGCCAACGGGAATGAATATCTTTTTCATTCTTATTTCTCCTTTATTATTTCTTTAAAAATATTTTATCACAGATTATCGGTTTCGTCAATACTCTTATCCTAGGACAGGCTTTTCATCAATAATTCCCACCGGATATCTGAACATGACAGTAGGTAATCTGAAAAATGCTATTAGGCCGGAGAATACTTGTGCCCTCGGCCTCACCGCGTTCCGTTTAACGGGAACAATTGGGCGGAATTATATTTGAATATTAAGGCCATTTTTTGTTTAACAAAACTTAACATATTTGCTTTAAAAATTATATTCGGACTGTTGACCTCGGTGAAAGTTTGTTGTAAAATAAAAAAAGGAGATTAAAATCCCGACTAAACAAAAGGAGTAAATATTATGGCAAACAGATTTGTACTCAATGAAACATCTTATCACGGTAAGGGTGCTATCGCTGAAATTGCGACAGAAATCAAAGCGAGAGGCTTTAAAAAAGCCTTTGTATGCTCTGACCCTGATCTCATCAAGTTCGAAGTTTCCAAGAAGGTAACCGATATTCTTGACGGGGCAGAAATTCCCTATGAAATTTATTCAAACATCAAGCCTAATCCCACTATTGAAAACGTGCAGACAGGTGTAGAGGCCTTCAAGGCAAGCGGTGCTGACTGCATCGTAGCTATCGGCGGCGGCTCATCTATGGATACAGCCAAGGCAATCGGTATTATTATTACCAATCCCGAATTTGCCGATGTACGTTCACTTGAGGGCGTGGCTCCCACAAAGAATCCCTGTGTGCCCATCATCGCTGTTCCTACTACTGCAGGTACAGCCGCAGAGGTAACTATCAACTATGTTATCACAGATGCCGAAAAGGACAGAAAGATGGTATGTGTTGACGTGCATGACATTCCTGTTGTGGCAGTGGTTGACCCTGATATGATGGCTACTATGCCCAAAGGCCTTACAGCAGCCACAGGTATGGATGCTCTTACTCACGCTATCGAAGGTTACATAACCAAAGGCGCATGGGAAATGAGCGATATGTTCCACATCAAAGCTATTGAAATCATCGCAAAGAGTCTTCGCGGTGCTGTAGAAAACACAGCAGAGGGCAGAGAGGGTATGGCTCTCGGTCAGTATATCGCAGGTATGGGCTTCTCAAATGTAGGTCTCGGTATCGTTCACTCTATGGCTCACCCCTTAGGTGCTCTTTATGACACACCTCACGGCGTAGCAAACGCTATTATTCTTCCCACTGTTATGGAATATAACGCACCCGCTACAGGCGAAAAATACAGAGATATAGCCAAGGCTATGGGCGTAGACGGCACAGAGGCTATGACACTCGATGAGGCAAGACAGGCCGCTATCGATGCTGTAAAACAGCTTTCAGCTGACGTAGGTATTCCCGCTGACCTTAAAGATATCGTAAAAGCAGAGGATATCGACTTCCTTTCACAGTCAGCATTTGACGATGCATGCCGTCCCGGCAATCCCAGAGATACGAGCGTAGAGGAAATCAAAGAACTTTATCTCAAGCTTATGTAAATGAACTTATGAAAAAAGTCCCTCGCAGTTTACATGCTGCGAGGGATTTTTTTGTTATATTATGTAAGTGAAAGCAAGAAGAATTATAAGTCCTGCCACATTTGCTACGGTGAAAATACCGAGGAAGTTCATTATTTTTGCCTCGGGAGTTTTGAGATAAAGCTTCAGTGTTATGAGACTTGCCAAAGAGGCAACGGGAGTACCGAGACCGCCTATGTTTACCCCTTCCAACAGTTCCTTCCAGTTATCTGTAAAGCCTGATAAAAGTACGGCGGCGGGGACATTACTTATGATCTGACTTGCACCCGCCGAAGAAAGCAGAGTACTTTTAGTCAGCAGATTCTGCAAAAGCTCTCTAACTGCTTCCGTACGTCCTAAATTCTCGGAAATTATAAAAAAGCATACGAAGGTAAGAAGAAGCATAAAATCTATTTCTTTGAAAATATCACGACTAATCAGGGCGAAAGCTATCACTGTAAGGACAGTGGTTAACTGATAGGGAAGAACTCTGAATACCGTGAGGACAGACAGAGCAAACAGAATACAGTAAACAGTCAGACGGACTTTATCGTTTATCTTTTCCTCATCGAGTCTGCCGATATTAAGCTCTTTCGGAAGGAGGGGTACGGAGGTGAGAACCAGAACGGCGAAACTTACGGCAGTAAGGGGAAGAGTAACACTGAAAAAGTCCTTTGCTCCGAGATTGAATGTGGAATACAGAAACAGATTCTGTGGATTCCCCACAGGAGTTGCCATACTGCCTAAATTAGCTGCTACAGTCTGCAGGACAATCAGCGGTACAGTTTCATTTTTGCATCCGAGTTTTGAAAGCAGTGCGATTGTAAAAGGAATAAAAACTATCAGAGCCACGTCGTTTGTTACAAGCATTGAAGAAAAGAAGGGGAGCATTACCAAAGTAACGCTTAAAATTCTCCCGCTTTTTATGCTTTTTAAAATACGGTATGTAAGAACATTGAAAACTCCCGCTTTTTTGAAGCCTGCCACCACTGCCATAAGACAGAGAAGAATCGACAGTACACGGAAATCTATGTAGCCAAGATATTCTTTATCGGGGGGTACTAAAAGCACTGTCAGTGCGGCACAGAGAGCCGAGAGGCAAAGAACGGGTTCTTTTTTTATAAATGTTTGTACACTTTTAAGCATTTTTATCTCCTGAAATCATTATAGTAATCTGTTTTTAATAAGTTATCAAACCTCTTAGGATTTGACAATGGTGGCGTAGGTCTATGTCAATATAATCAAAAATCGGCACAGAGATTATATGCTTCTGCCAAGCCGTAAAAGACAAGGACAGATTAACACGGAGGAATGTATAATGTCAAGCATTATTGAAGAATTGTTTTACAGAAATCTTCAGTATCATAATTCAGGCAGTTTAATTTAAGGTTTCAGGCTTAGTGTGAATATGTGTGATTTTAATTGATATAAACATAAAATCAGCCGTCCGAAATAGACGGCTGATGAAACATTTTAGGAAAAACTGTTCTTTTAATTTGCTGCTATGCTTTCTTCAACTGCTTTCTGAGCCTGAGCCTTTGCGATTTCAAGAGCCTTAAGATCAATCTTGCCGGCTTTGATTCTGTAGAAGCTGAAAGCGAAGAGAAAGACAACCATTCCGATAAGGAAGTACTGGTCACCTGCTTCGAGGGTGGTGAAGAGTGAAACACTGATAAGCAAGTCTGCAATGATTGCAAGCACGATAGTAATATTGAATACGAATTTCGGCATATGGAAGAAGCTGTTTTTCCAGGCTTCGGGATATTTTTTGAGAAGCTTGAACATAAGACAGTTGTTTATGAGATTAAGAATCATAACGGGAATCATCATAAGTGAGATAAGGTCGTCGAGACCCATATCAACAAACACGGGAACAACTGCAACTATGTAAAGGACAAGCATCATAACCCAGGGGTAGCCCTTTTTGTTTTTCTTGCCGAGGGCAGCGGGAAGCCAGCCGTCTTCTATAGTGGCGAGCATAGGATGCTGTACACCGGCAATAGCGCCGTAAAGAGATGTTGCAATAGCAAAGCAAGCACCGCCAAGGGTGAAGATAACATAAATCGCATGAGGGAAAATCTTCTCTGCAACAACGCCGAGGTTTTTATCGGCAACCTGTTCGATGGGCAGTACGCCTGCGGTTACGATAGCGATAAGTACATAAACGACCATAACCACAAAGGATGCGATAATAATAGCTTTGGGAAGAGAACGTTTGGGGTCTTTTGCATCAGGGGTCATTTCGATGGGTCTTGTTGCACCTTGACATGCGAAACTCATCATTGCAACAGCCATTATGAAGCCGAAAGGACCGTCACTGAAATAGCCTTCTGAGAAGGGGTTAGCAGTTGCAAAGTCAACCTTCGGAAGACCTGCAATTATATACACTAAAAGTGAAAGAATCAGCACTCCGACCATTATAAGATTAAACTTAGCCATAAATTTGCCGCCCATAAAGGTTGTGGCAAAGAAAAGGGTGATAATACCGATAGCAATAAATTTACCGTAAGGCTCAATCTGAGGGAAGATAATCGAAGCATATTCCACAATTGAGAGACCGTACATAGCGAAGGCGAGACCTGAAAAAATGCTTGAAATAGCAGTAACACCGACTAAAAGGGGTGGCTGAAGAAGTGCGGACTGGCTGTAGTTGCCGCCGGGCAGTACAAACATTCCTGACATAAGGGTTTTATAAGCGTAGGCGAAAAGCACTACTATGCAGGCTACAACTAAAGCAAGGGTGATTGAGCGACCCGTAAATCCGATTGCAGTTCCCATTGAAACAAATATGCCCGAGCCTATGCAGTTGCCGATACCGTAACAGGAAAGCTCGGCTACACTTAATTTTCTTTTTCCTTCTGTTTTTACTTTTTCACTCATTTAAACATCTCCTTACTTTTTAAGTATCTTGATAATATCTTTGACTGCAGGAAAATCCGTCATAGTTTTTGCATAATGTGCATATGTAACTGTCATATCTTTATCCACTGCTACAAAGGCACAGAGCTGATTTTCTCTCGGTCCATCTGTTTTTTCAGCAGGCTCCAAAGCGGAGTTTATGGATTCGATCATATCCAGATTCAAAAGCTTGTATACATTCTTGCCTATTACCAGCTCAATTATTTTGTCTCCTGCAAGCATATTTACTATACCGTCTGCTTCAAATACGTTATACTTATCGTAAAGCTCACACTTCGGGTCTGCGATAAGCTCGAAGGGATACTTTTTCTGATGAGGTGCGAGTGTAGAAACATCATTCTGCATAATGAATTTAATGTCATAGCCCATAGCCTTGAAAACAGGATATGAAGCTGTGAATGATCCGAGAAGTACCTTACAAAGCTCACAGTCATAGAATCTTGAAAATACGATAAGCGTTTTCTTACTGCCATCAAGGGTAGCTCTCGATGCTTTTGGAGAATCATAGATAAAGTTTTCAAGTTTATCACCGACGGCGAGAGTTTTATGGTATGGCTTGCCCTTTTCTTTCCAGATTTTGCGTACTTCTTCAACTGCCTTTTTGAAGCGCAGGAGAGCTTTTTCAATTGTAACCTTGGCACAGGCGAGGTTGATTCTCTGGAATCCTCTGCCGAGAGCACCGAACATCTCTCCGTTATCAAGATAAAGACCTGCACCTTCAAGCATTTCGCGAAGCTCAACGTGGGTCATTTCCAGACCTCTCATATCGAGCCACTGAAGATACGTACCCTCGAGAGGATACACCCTTACCTCGGGAAAATGCTCAGCCATAAAGCTTTCTACGAGGATGGCGTTTTCGTGTACTACGGTGAGCAGTTCATCGAGCCAGTCCTCACATTCGTTATATGCGGCTATGCAGGCCGGATAAGCGAAAATGTTAAGTCCCATCTGCATATTGAAAAGTGAGCAAGCAGTAGCCTTTGCGCGGACTTTGGCGTTGGGAATGATGATATTGGAGCATTGCAGACCTGCAAGGTTAAATGTCTTACTCGGTGCAGTACAAACTGCAATATTATCGAGCACAAAGTCACCCACCTTTGACATAACCGTATGCTCATATCCGGGCATTATCAGGTCGTGATGAATTTCGTCGTCTATGATAAAAACATTATTGCGGCAGCATATTTCAGCTACCTTTTTCATTTCGTCCTTTGTCCATACTCTGCCCACAGGGTTATGGGGGTTACAGAAAAGAAGGGCGCTTGCTTTTTTACATTTCTTTTCGAGGTCAGCATAGTCAATTTCATATCTGCCGTCCATATCAATAAGCTCGCTGTAAACAATCTTTCTGCTTTTGGCGAGTACTGCCATATCGAAGGGGTAGTAAACCGGGGTGAGAATAATTACTCCGTCACCGGCTTTCGTGGTAGCCTGGATGAGAATAGCAAGCGCATCAACAACACCGGGGGTATTGATAATCCATTCCTTTTTGACATCGAAATCATGTTTGCGCTTCATCCAGGAAATAACTGCGTCATAGTACTCATCCGTAGGACTTGTGTAGCCTAAAACAGAGGTTTCTGCCGTTTTTTTGATAGCATCCACAATCTGTGGTGCAGGGTAAAATTCCATATCAGCAACAGACAGAGGCACAAATTCGGGCGAAGCATTTTTTGCGCCATTCCATTTATTGCTTCCGCAACCGCGACGGTCGGGTATACTTGTAAAATCGTACTTCATACATTATCTCCTTAAAATAAAATGGTTTTCACTTTATTATGATAGCATTTTAAATTGACAAAGTCAAATAAATCTGTTAAAATTTTTACAACACAAATAGGTATAAGGAGCACTTTATGAAAACTGTAATAGCCATTCCGCAGATGGGCACCGACCTGTTCAGAAAATATATGAAGAGTAAATATGTAAAAAGCCTCGAGAGAGCAGGCGCAACTGTCAGATGGATAGAACTCGATGATACCGATAAAGCTATAAAAGAGACTCTCGAGTGTGACGGACTTCTTCTCCCCGGCGGAGCAGATATCGAGCCTTCTCTTTACGGTAAAAAAAGGGAAGAAAAATGCGGTAAACCCAATGAGCTGCGCGATAAAAATGAGTTTCTGATATTCAAGGCTTACGTTGAAACAAACAAGCCGATTTTCTGTATATGCAGAGGCTTTCAGCTTCTCAATGTTGTCTGCGCAGGCACATTGTATCAGGATATAGCAGAGATAAAAAAATGCAATCATTCCGATTTTCTAAAAAGAGGAAAGGCAATCCATAAAATAACCGTTACAGAAGGTACAAGGCTTTACGGTATCTTCGGCAAAAATTATGTGGGTGTCAACAGTCTGCATCATCAGGCAATAGAAAATGTTGGCGAAAATCTCACCGTTTCCGCTGTCAGTGAAGACGGATTTGTTGAAGCACTTGAGCTTAAAGGTCATCCTTTCTGTCTTGGTGTGCAATGGCACCCCGAGCATATGAGCAAAAAAGATGCTCTTCAGCAAAAACTTTTCGATGAATTTGTAAGGAATTGTAAAGATTAAATATGTTTAAAGGGCTGTGCCATTCGGCACAGCCCTTTAGAGATGTGTAATGTCAATTAAAACTTAAACAGATTTTTGAACCAGTTGATAATCTTCTGGAAGAATGCTTTAATCTTTGCACCGAAGCTTGAATCGATTTCATCGCCGCAAATATCACATGCGTTATCCTTGTCTGCATCTGTATGAGCAGTTCTGGCGATTTCTCTGGTTGTAGCTGCACCGCAATCGCAGGTTGCTGTTTCGATACCTGCTTCTTTACAGGTAGCAGCCTTAGTTACTGTCCATGCACCGTAAGAGTGAGCCTTTAAGGGAAGAGTTTCAACCTTATTGTAGTCACATCTTGAGCAGGTTGTTGTCTTGGTACCTGCGACTGTGCAGGTTGATTCAACAGTATTGACCTTGTAATCGTGGTTGAGAGCGCCGATTGTATTACCTCCGGATACTACATAACCGCATTCAGCACACTTAACTGTGTCTTCTATACCTGTTTCTGTACAGGTAGCAGTCTTACCGGGAACGATTACCTTTTCTGCATCTGTAAGTGCGTTATGATCCTTATCGCATTTTGCGAAGAAGGGGAGGACACCTGCTTCTCTTACGAGACCCAATGCTGCGGGAACGAGGTCAGCCTTAAGTGCATTCAGGCTATCCATATTGTTTGAAGCGATAACTGCATCGTTTTCTGCACCTGTGAAGTATTCCTGAACGGTTGTTTCTGTGAACTTGCCTGTTGCATAATTATCAACATAAAGCTCTGACTTAACTGTATCGGGGAAGAAAGCATCAACGATGTGCTCGGAAGCCATGATAAGTGCTTCTGTTACGGAAACGTCAGCTGCAACGTCTTCTGTCTTTTCCTTGGTTTCGAAAAGACGAAGGAAGCCTTCGAGGTCGCCTTCAAGACCGTCATCAAAGAGGAAGCCCATTACAAGGTTGCCGTCAAATGCGTAATTTTCACTTGCACAGTTTGAAGCGAGTGAGCCGAGAGGAAGAATTGCATTTGCAACCTTTGAGATTGCATCGATTGTATCTGCAGGCTTTTCTGCGCATACGAGGATGATGCCGTCAGCGAGTTCGTATACTCTGTTTACAAGACCTGCAAGAGTTGCTTTCCAATCTGCACCTTTTTCAACCTTAAGCTCAATTGCTACTGTGGGAAGGTCGATGCTTGTTTCGCCTTCAACGTGACCGATAAGCTCATTAGCGATAGAGTTAACAAGTGCTACACCTTCTGTTGCTGCTTCATAAAGAAGGTCAACAGCCTTTGTCATAATGATGTCTTTACCTGCACCGTCTGCAACTGCTGCTGCATCTGTCTTTGCGGGAACGGTAAGAGCGAAATCAATGCCGTTGTTTGCAAAAGCTGTATTAAGCTCAGGAATGCATTTGCCGAGGAGATAATCTGTACCTGCTACTGCCATAGCATCGAGGTTTTCGAGATCACCGATAAGGGCGTGGATTTCAGTGATAAGCTCATTGGAGCCGTCATCGATAACATCAAGACCGAGAGTGATAACTGTTACCCAGAGAGCTTCTACTGATGAGAAATCAAGAGAATAGAGAAGGTCGAGAGGAAGATCAGCTGTAAGAGCATCGAAGTCGATACCAAGCTCTTTAATCATACCCTGAAGATCTTCATTGTTGATGAGGTCGTTGGCTGCTGCCATCATACCGTTAACCTTGTCGCAAAGAGTCTGAAGGTTATCAGTGAGATATTCGTTGCCGCCTTCCTTAAGTCCGAGATCTTCTGTTACGAACATCTTAACAAGACCGACGAGAACACGGTTAACCTGACCTACAACACCGTTGTATTCATCATAGTTAGCGGAGAAGTCGAGGAGAGTCTGATCAACAACGAAATCATCGTTTACAAAGTTGAGCAGAGCTTCTGCCTGACCGAAGTAATCAGCACCGCCGCCTGCGAGACCGTCAACAACGATTGTAGCGATAGGTGTGTCATAAATGTTGCCTGCTGCTGTAGCAACTGCTGTGCTTGCAGCTGACTGAGCAATACCGAGAATGAAGCTGTTTACTGTACCGCCGAGTGTAACGGAAAGGTCTGTAGCATCAACTGCACAGATGAATTCATCCTCTGTGGTCCATGCGTTATAAACAACGTCAAAGTTAATTGCCTCAACAGTGATTGCATCCTCTGCAAGGCCGTTAGAAGCGAGAATGGTCTTAACTGAGCTCTGAGCTGCGGTAAGAGCAAGGTTTTTAACCTCTGTTTCAAGTGCTTCAAAGGAAATGTCAAGGTCAGCGATTACGTTTTCACCCTGAGTTACATTGAAAAGGAAACCGTCTGTGAGAGCCTTGGGAGCTGCGCTCATAAGGTCAGCATATTCAGCGGGAACCTCTGTGCCTGTGAACTGGAGACCTGCACCGGCAACGAGATCCTGATTCTTCTGAGATGCGTAGGTTGAGATAGCGATATCAGTTGATTTGGGCTCGTATGTCTGAACTGCAGTTTTTCTGTCAGCACCGGTATAAACATTTGCATAAATGGGCTCAAGGTTCATTTCGAAGCCTGCTTCCCATGTAAGAGCGTTAGCTGAAAGAGCACCGTTTGCTACTGTTACCTGATAGTAATCTGTGCCGTCATAGTAATATGCTGTGCCGCCTGAAATTTCTTCAAGAAGAGCAAGGTCTTTGTAAATAGCAGTGAAGCCTGCGGGAACTTCAACTTCAGCGCCTACTACAGCCTTCTGACCGAGCATAGTCTTGACGAGTGTACGTGCCACTGTATCAAGAAGATAGTTATAATAAGTATCAATCTTAACTTCGTTGTCTTCTTCTGCAAGAGCTACGAAATCCTTAACGAGTGTGTAGATGTCATTTGTGCGAAGGTCGTATGTCTTAAGCTCTGCGATAGCGCTCTCTGAAAGGATGCCCATATCTTCGCAAAGACCTACGAACCAACCGAGGATGCCGTTATTGAGGGTATCGTCAAAGGTTTCGCCTTCGGGAATGGTGTAACCCATCTGGTCAGCAACCCACTTTGTGAATTTAGCCTGAATGTCGTTGCCGATAAGATAATCGTTGTAGAAATCAACGATCTTTTTGTTTTCAGCATCTGTTGTGTCAAGAGAGAGAATGTATTCGCCTACCTTACCGTAGTCAAATACTTCTTCGTCCCAACGGAAAACCTTACCGAATGTTTCGGAGTTGTCAGCCATAAACTGGAAAACTCCGTCGATAAAGCCGATGGCTGAACCGGCTTCTGCACGGGTGATGAGAGCTGCTGCGTCGAGATTAGCGAAGTCGCCGCCGAGCTCTGTGAGATAATCCTTGTAGCCGATAACATCATCGAGAGAAGTGATGTCGGGGATCTGCTCTGCGATAGCATCGCCGAAAGCAGCAAGCTCGAAACCTTCAAAGCCTGCGATAACAGCCTCTGTGGCTGCAGCCTTCATTTCTTCTGAATACTTTGCGATTTCTCTGTCAACCCAATCAAGGATAACAGATGCGATTTGTTCAGCACTCATACTGTCGATGTATGCTTCATCATTGGCGGCAACTGCTGCTCTGTCGTAAGCAGGCTCTGCCGCAAAGGATGCGAAGGGCATTACACCTAAAAGCATAATAACTGAAAGTATAATTGCCAGTGTTTTTTTCATAGTATTTATCCTCCTTTAATATTAATACCGTTTGTGACACTGTTCACAAACCTGTCATATTTATTATATTTGAAAGGCAAACAAAAAAACAAGTAACAAAGATCTTGCTTTTGTCAAAACATCAACAAAAATTTAAGACATGTTACCTGTATTATTATTAATTTTGTAAAAAAAATAATTTAGTCTGACAGTAATTCTTTCGTTATTTCCGCTATTCTCTGCATATTCTTAATATATGTTTCCTTGTCGAAATTAATAAGATCAAAATAGAGAGTTGCTGCACCGCCGTTAATAAGAAATTCAAAAATCGTTTCTTTTTCTCTGTAAGTTTTCTCGCCCCAGCGCTCAATCATTCTTTTACTGAAGCGCGGAACAATAACATTATTTGCAAATACTGCAAAATTCCAATATTCATGGTTTCCTGTAAAAGCCCGAAGCAAAGCAATATCGTCCTCTGAAAACACAATACGGCAATTGTCCTCACACAGACCGTCTTTTATATCAAGAATAATACTTAACTGCTCATCAAACTTGTTGACAATGTATTCAAGTGTTTTTTCGGCAAGATCATCTATATCCTTATAGTATAAATAAAAACTTGCTCTTGATATACCTGCTTTTTCACAAAGAGCAGAGACAGAAATTTTTTCGACATTTTTTCTCGCTAACTCTGCTATAGTTTTTCTGATTTTGACTTCTATACCGTTATCCATTGTACCCACCTGACAATTCATCAAAATTAATAAGCCTTTTACATATTTTTATGTATTCCAGATTGTGTTCACGATGTTCAATTATATCTTTGACATAAATGCCAATCATCGCTATGGTCATAAATTTAAGACGGAAAGCTTGTTCCTCAGAAAGAATCATTTTCAAAGGTAAAAAATTCTGAGTTACCTTACGGTACAATGCTTCAAAAAAATATCTGCTGCCGTTTTCACCGGAAATGAGTACAATGTATTTTTCCTGTGAATTGAAAATTTTAAAAACTGCATCGAAATAATCGTTTTCATCCTGTGAACCGGTTATTGCAATAAAGCACTCTTCAATAATTGCGTTTCCGAAATTTTCGGCAACTTTTTTGTGCATATCAAAAATATCGACGTAATGTCGGTAAAAGGTGGTACGGCTTACGCCTGCCTTTGAAATAATATCCGAAACAGAAATTTTACTGTAGTGTACATTTTCGAGCATATCAAAGTATGCTTTTTCGAGCTTTTGTACTGCCGCGGAAGTTTTCATTGTCACACCTTGCTTTTTAATAATTTTTAATATATTAACATTTTAATCTTCCTTTTTACATTTTGCAATAGCTTTTAGACAAATAACGGGCTTTTGTAACTTTTTCTTATATTAAAAACATAAAAAAGTATAGCAATCCATTATCGCTTTGTGGCAGTGAATGAAAATCCCGTACAAAAGGAAAACATCATCCTTGAAGCAAGGCAAGGCGTAGCTGCGGAGTGCCTCACGGCATAACAAAAAAAGAGCAGGCGTAAACCCTGCTCGATAAATAATAAACTATATTAATATAAGAGGAAATAAAGACAAAAAGTGGGTGTTCACTTGTGTTATGAACACTCACTGTGCGGATATTCATAACACAAGCTCTGATCGTAGGTAACACACATTCCCTATACAGTGCAACTTTTACTCGGATATGAAGGAATACATAACATCAAACTAAATTGTAGAATTGTTCTACGGAAACATTGAACTATAGGAGCCAAATACCGAGATAACACCCCTGACCTCGGGCACAGATTTTTTACTTTTTCATAGCTTCCGCCTTCTTTTCGCGGAAGGTTTTTCTGTAATATTTGCGAAGAAGTCTCTGTGTCTGTCTTTCGCAAAGACCTATGATATCAGAAAGCTCACGGAGAGTGATTGAGGGATTATTGATAAAGGCATATTCAATCATAAAAAAGCATCATTCGTTTTCTTTTCTGATACCTGAATATACAGATATATTTCCGTCAGGGGCTTTTCGGGGTCGGTTGACTGCTGATGGTACACATTGGGACCTGTAACAAAAAAATTACCCTTTGAAAGGGGATAGGCTTTGCTGTCTGTCGTAAGCATACCCTCACCGTCAACGATATAATGAAGCTCATAACTGTTTTTCGAGTGACTGTGGCCGGGCATATTTTCCTTGAAAACACCTTTGCCGTATTGTATAAGGAAAAAATCTGTATCATTCCATTTGAAAGAAATCATAAAATCACCGTGATTATGGTAGCATAAAAAATGCGTTATGTCAAAGGAGAATTAACATCAAGAGATATTGTTGAAGGCAAAAAACAACTCAATAGTCCTCTGTCTTCTGAGTTACGGTGCGGCATTCATAAGTAATTTACTTAAATGTAAGTAAAAACCGGCACAGAGATTATATATTAAACATAGCCCTCTGCGGTGTATTTCTATCTTATACCAAAAGATAAAAATTTTATAACCTTTATTATTAAACCGAAAAATGTAAAAATTATCTCTTCAAATATATTGACAAATTTTTAACGTTGTGATAATATTGCTTCGTAAATTAAACCACGGTGCACTTTGAGGTACACTTCGGAGAGGAGAGCGATAATTTGGCAAATGTAAGAAGTGAAGAAGAAAGCAGAGAATTACACAGAAAGATTCTCACTGCCGCTACGGCACTGTTTATACAGAAGGGCTTTGAGCGTACCACAGTAATGGACATCGCAAAGACGTCAGGTGTGCCAAAGACAAAAATTCTTTATGAAATGAACAGCAAAGAGGAAATCCTTGTTCACCTCGTGACAAGATTTCTTGACGGCGTAACTGCTGCCTCTGATGCAGTTTCAAAAAAGCTGACCGATGATAGGGCGCTTATATTTATAGCCAACGAGGTTTTACAGCTCTATATGGCTGAAATGAATGAGGATATGCGAAATCTCTACCTTGCAGGCTACTCGATGCCTAAAACAAGCGAAGCGGTATTGAAACGAAGAGCAGATATGATGTATTCGACCTTTGCTTACAAATTCCCCGAGCAGGAATTAAAGGATTTTTACGAAATCGAAATCGCTTCAATGGGTATAATGAGGGCATATATGACAGTGCCCTGCGATATGTATTTTACTATTGAGGCAAAAGCAAAAAGGCTTGTAACAATGCTTCTGCGAATTTACAAAGCGGAAGAAAAAATCACCGAAGCAATTGAGTTCATCAGTAAGATAGATTTTGAAGCTACAGCAAAAAAGGCTGTGGAAAGTGTATTCAATGAACTTGAGATAAAAACTGATAAATAATCCCCGAAAGGAGAAAAAACAAATGAAAAAAACATTATCAATTATCCTCACAGTCTTAATGATTGTGACAACCGTCCCCTTTGCCTTTGCGGCAGAGGAATGCACCGAACATGAATACACCTGGATTGAAAACTCTTATACAGACGGCACTGTGGGAACCTGCAGTAATTGCTCTGAAAAAGTGGTTGTTATCAATCTTTCGGACTGGCATAAGGTTTACATCCGTTCAGACGGTTACCGTCTTGACAACAACTCAACAGTTCCTTTTGAGGGTAAATATATTTTATCCGGAAAAACAGGCGGAACGGTGGAATTTGGCTCGGGAACCTTTGATATTATATTCCATGATGTTATAGTTGAAAACTCTTCTTGGAATAAGGGTCTCGCACTCAACAGCACAACCTTAAACGCTGTTGCATACGGCATTAATGAGTTTGTAGGCTATAACCACGCAGGCTTGTCCGGTGGTAACAGTACTCTCAATCTTACTGTTGCTGATAACAGTTCTGTTTATTTTTCAGCTTCTGACGAAGACTCGGAATATATCAGTGTAAACCCCGAAACCACTCTTAA
>JAZNMU010000166.1:0-4548 GCA_045579865.1 Acutalibacteraceae bacterium | reverse complement strand
TATCACAGCGAATAACCCTATGGGTATCCACCACGCATGGGGACGTACCCTCAAGGATACCTTCATCTGATATAAGTCAATGCAGGGCTACTCCTGCCGCTGTCAGAACGGCTTCGACAGCCAGGGTCTCTGGGTTGAGGTCGGCGTAGAAAAGGATCTCGGCTTTGAATCAAAGAAGGATATCGAGGATTACGGTATCGACAAGTTCACCACAAAGTGTGTTGAGCGTGTAAAGCAGTACTCAGGTGTTATCACTGAGCAGTCAAAGAGACTCGGTCAGTGGATGCAGTGGGATAACTCCTACTACACAAACACAGACCTCAATATCACAAGCATCTGGCACTTCCTTAAGACCTGCGACGATAACGGCTGGATCAAAAGAGAATACAAGCCTATGCCCTGGTGTCCCCGCTGCGGTACATCACTTTCAGAGCACGAAATGACAGGTTCTTATAAGACCGTTACCCATAACTCTGTTTTCTTCAAGCTCCCCATCGAAGGTACAGACAGCAAGATTATCGTATGGACAACTACCCCCTGGACACTTTCTTCAAACGTAGCATTAGCAGTTAACCCTGAAATCGACTATGTTGAGGTCAAGGTAAAGAGCGACGAGAAAACTCTCATTCTTGCAAAGAACGCCATCAAATATCTTGGCGAGGACAAGTTAGAGGTTCTCCGTATGTTCAAGGGTGAAGAGCTTGTAGGCAAAAAATACGACACCTGCTTCCCCGAATTAGAGGCACAGCAGGGCTTCGAGCATAAAATCGTAGCGTGGGAAGACGTTGACGCTGAAGAAGGTACAGGCGTTGTTCACATCGCTCCCGGCTGCGGTGCGGAAGATAACGAGCTCGGTAAAAGACTCGGCCTTCCCGAAATTATGCCCGTAGACGACATGGGTATCTTCCTTAAGGGCTTCGGCTTCTTCACAGGTAAAAGCTCAAAGGAAATCGCTGACGAAGTATTCGACGAGCTCAAAAAGAGAGACAAGCTTTACCTCGTTAAGCCTCACGAGCACTCCTACCCCGTATGCTGGAGATGTAAGGAAGAGCTCATCTACAGACTCGTTCCCTCCTGGTTCATAGCAACTGAAGAGCTTAAGCCCAGACTTATCAGAAACGCAATGAGCGTTAAGTGGGAGCCCGAATCAAACGGTAAGAGAATGCTCGACTGGCTCAATAATATGGGTAACTGGAATATTTCCCGTAAGAGATATTACGGTATGCCCCTCCCCTTCTATGTATGTGAGGACTGCGGTAATGTTCACGTAGTAGGCTCAATCGACGAGCTTAAGAGTCTCGCAGTTGACCCCGCTAAGGTTGACGCTCTTCCCGAGCTTCACAGACCCTGGATTGACGAAGTGGAAATCAAATGTCCCAAGTGCGGCAGCAACGTTAAGAGAATCACCGATGTTGGTGACGTTTGGCTTGATGCCGGTATCGTTCCCTTCTCAACCACAGGCTACTTCACCGATAAGGAAGAATGGAGAAAGAACTTCCCCGCTGAATGGGTTGTTGAAATGCGTGAGCAGGTTCGTCTCTGGTTCTATTCACTCCTGTTTATGAGTACCGTACTCGAAGACAAGGCCCCCTATGAAAGAGTTCTCTGTCACTCAAGTGTTGTTCAGGAAAGCGGCGAGAAATTCTCAAAGACAGGCTTTATGATAAGATTTGACGAAGCAGCTGAAAAAATCGGTGCAGACACCGTCCGCTACCTCTATGCAGGCGGCCCCGTAGCAAACGATGTACGCTTCGGCTTCAATCTTGGCGACGAAGCAAGAAGGAAGCTTCTCTCCTTCTGGAACATCTACACCTTCTTTGAAACCTATGCCCGTATCGACAAGCCTAACTTTGAAGGCTACACACCCGATAAGAGCAAAATGACCGTAACAGACAAATGGCTCGTAGTCAGAACTAACGACTTCATCAAAAAGGCAACTGCTCAGATGGACGACTACAAGGCATACAATGTTATCAAGGACTTTGAAATCTTCGTTGACGACATCTCCAACTGGTACATCAGAACCAACCGCCGTCGCTTCTGGAAAACAGGTGACGAAAGCGATAAGATGATTGCCTACTGGACACTCTTCAACGCTCTCAATACCTGCGTGAAGGTAATGGCTCCCATCATTCCCTTTATGACAGAAAGTATCTGGCAGAACCTTACCAGAAGAGTTCTTCCCTCCAGCGAGCTTTCAGTTCATCTCAGCGACTGGCCCACAGTTTTAGAGGGCTTCGAAGATAACGGCATCATCGCTGATACCGCTTTCGCACGTGACATCATCGCCGTGGCTATGAGACTTCGTAACGAGCATCAGATTAAGGTAAGACAGCCTCTGAGTAAACTCTTCGTTTGCGCAGAAGCTGATAAGACAGATAAAATCAAGGTTTACGAAAAGAACATCCTCGACGAGCTTAACATCAAATCTCTCGAATACATCACCGACAGCAGTGTCCTCGAGGATAACTACCTTATGGTTAACTTCAAGGTTGCAGGTGCAGTTCTCAAGCAGAACGTAAACAAGATGAAGCAGGCTCTCGAAGCTGCTACATCAGAAGAAATGGCTGAATACACCGCTAAGGTCAAGGCAGGCGAAAAGGTACTCGTCAAAGGCTTCGATGAAGAATATGACGGCAGTATCTTCACAGTAATGTCAAAGACCAAGGAAGGTATCGTTTCCGCCGAGGGTCAGGATGGCACCGTAATCGGCCTCGACGTAGTTCTCACTGATGAGCTCGTTAAGGAAGGTACAGTCCGTGACGTTATCCGTCAGTGTCAGCTTATCCGTAAGGAAGCAGGCTACGAGGTTGAGCAGAGAGTTGTTATGGCTCTTTCCACTGCAGACGAAGCTGTCCTCACAGCACTTAAGGAAAGCAAGAACCATATGGCAGCAGAGCTTTTAGCCGACGATATCCTCTTCGGTGAAGAAATCGCATCTGACCTTACAAAGGCTGTAACAATCGGTAACGCTGAGGTTACTCTTGCAGTAAAGAAAGCATAAATTAAAATCATTTCAACCCACAGAAAAAACTGTGGGTTGATTAGCCCTAAAAATAAAAATCCCTATACTATTATATATATGTATTTTTGCATAGCGTTAAATATGCATTTTCCTATACTATTATATATAGTATAATGAAAGGAAGATAAGGAAATGGCAAACGACAAAAAAATGGTCGAGGAAATTACCTCAATGGAAGAAGACTTTGCGAAATGGTATACCGACATCGTTAAAAAAGCAGAGCTTATCGAATACACAAGCGTTAAGGGCTGTATGGTTATCCGTCCCTACGGCTACGCTATATGGGAAAACATCCAGAGAATTCTCGACGGTATGTTCAAGGCAACAGGCCACGAAAACGTATGTATGCCCATGTTCATCCCCGAATCTCTTCTCCAGAAGGAAAAGGACCACGTAGAGGGCTTCGCTCCCGAGGTAGCCTGGGTAACTCACGGCGGTACAGAAAAGCTCGAAGAAAAGCTCTGTGTACGTCCCACCTCAGAAACTCTCTTCTGTGAGCATTATGCAAACATCATCCACTCTCACAGAGACCTTCCCAAACTTTACAATCAGTGGGTAAGCGTAGTAAGATGGGAAAAGACAACCCGTCCCTTCCTCCGTTCAAGAGAATTCCTCTGGCAGGAGGGTCACACAATCCACGCTACTGCTGAGGAGGCTATCGAAGAAACAGAAAGAATGCTCAATACCTATGCAGACTTCTGTGAAAAATATCTTGCTATGCCCGTTATCAAGGGTAAGAAAACCGAAAGCGACAAGTTCGCAGGTGCAGTTTCCACCTACGCCATCGAGGCTCTTATGCACGACGGTAAGGCACTTCAGGCAGGTACCTCCCACTACTTCGGTGACGGCTTTGCCAAGGCCTTCGGCATCCAGTATCAGAGCAAGGAAAACAAATTAGAATATCCCCATCAGACATCCTGGGGCGTTACCACCCGTCTCATCGGTGCCATCATTATGACACACGGCGACGATAACGGTCTCGTTCTTCCTCCCGCAGTGGCTCCCATTCAGGCAGTCATCATCCCCGTGGCACAGCATAAGCCCGGCGTACTCGAAAAGGCTGAGGAGGTAAGAAAAGCTCTCGCCGATGCAGGCATCAGAGTAAAGCTTGACGATTCCAATAACTCCGCCGGCTGGAAATACTCCGAATACGAAATGAAGGGTGTTCCCGTAAGAATCGAGCTCGGTCCCCGTGACATCGAAAACGGTCAGTGCGTTACCGTTACCCGTCACAACAGAGAAAAGGAATTCGTTTCTCTCGAAGGTCTCGCAGATACAGTAAAGGCAAAGCTCGAAGAAGTAAACAACGGCATTTATCAGAAGGCTCTCGCAAACAGAGAAAAGAGAACCTACGCATGTACCACTCTCGACGAAATCACAGCCGCTCTCGAAAATAACGGCGACGGCTTCATCAAGGCTATGTGGTGCGGTGACGAAGAATGTGAGGACAAGGTAAAGGAAATCACAGGTGTAGGCTCACGCTGTATGCCTCTCGTACAGGAAGAAATCAGCGATAAATGCGT
>JAZNMU010000165.1:0-5459 GCA_045579865.1 Acutalibacteraceae bacterium | reverse complement strand
TTTCAACTCCTGACGGTAAGAAATACGAAAAGATTCAGGAAGCAGTGGATAATGCTGAAAACGGAGCAACTATCACTCTTCTCGGTGACGCAAACGGTGACGGTGTGGTTGTTCCCTCAGGTAAAGACATCACCTTTGATTTTGACGGACATACTTACACAGTAGAAGGTAAGCTCGTAGGCTCAGCAGGTACTGAAACCCTCGGCTTACAGCTTCTCAAGGGAGCAAAGGTCACACTTAAAAACGGTACACTCAAAGCAGGTAAGGAAGTAAAGTTCCTCGTACAGAATTATGCTGACCTTACCATAGAACATATGAACCTGGATGTAACAGGTGTAGATTATCAGTACGCCTATGCACTCTCAAATAACTGCGGTGACATTCTCGTTACAGGCGAAAGCAACATCAGCAGTGACTATGTAGCCTTTGACTTATGGTATAACTTACAGGGTGGCTATCCCGAAGGTGTCAGTGTTACATTTGACGAAAACTACACAGGTACGGTTATCGGAGACATTGAATACGGTGCTTATGCTTACGCAGAAGGCTTCACAGAAAAGACAGCACTCGTAATCAAGAACGGTACATTCGAGGGCGAAATTAAGAATCTTAACGAAAAAGATATTTATGCAGGGGATCTGAACATCACTCTTTACGGCGGCTTGTTCACGAAAGAGGTTATCAGAGACTGGTGTGCAGAAGGCAGCGATCCGGCAGATTTCGGAAACGGCTATTACGGACCCTGCTTCCATGATTTCACTGAGAAGCTCGAGGACAGAGAGCATTTCTGTGCAGCGGCTTCCTGTGAAAAGGGTAATGTTTACTATTATGACTGCAGCAGATGTGCAAAGATGGGCGGAGAAACCTATGATGACGGTGCAAAGCTCGGACACAGCTTCAGCTCATATATTTACAATAACGACGCTACCTGCACCAAGGACGGAACAGCGACAGCTTACTGTGAAAACTGCAACGGCTCAGAAACTGTCGTTTTCGAAGGCAGTGCAAATCACGGCTGGGGCGAGTGGACAGTAGTAAAGACCGCCTCCTGTACTGTAAACGGTACTGAGGAAAGACTCTGCGATGTTTGCGGTGAAAAGCAAGAAAGAGAAATTATTGCAAAGCATACCTACAGTGATGCTTTCGTTACCGATGCTGAGCCTCAGTGCGGTAAGCAGGGAAGCAAATCACGCCACTGTATTTACTGCGATGCGAAAACTGATATTACTTCCATCCCTGCTAAAACCCATATAAACAAGGTTACCGTTACACCGGCAACTCTTAAGGGTCCCGGTTATACAACCACAACCTGTACTCTTTGCGGAAGTACTTCTTCGGTAAAGATTTTCAGAATAAAGACAGTGAAGCTCGCCAAGACAACCTATACCTACACAGGTAAGGCATTCAAGCCCGCCGTTACCGTAAAGGACTATAACGGTAAGACACTCGTAAACGGTAAGGACTATACTGTCAAGTATTCAAATAATAAGGCAATCGGTAAGGGCAAGGCAGTCATCACCTTCAAGGGTAATTATTCAGGTACCAAGACTCTCACCTTCAGCATTAATCCCGCAAAGGTAAGTACTCTCAAGCTCACCGCAAAAAATGACTCCATGGCTCTTTCCTGGAAGACTGTAAAGGGTGCTGACGGCTATCAGATAAGCTACTCAACCTCAAAGAAGTTCACCAAGAAAACCACAAAGACTACTTACATCAAAAAGCAGAAAACAAAGAAGACCACTCTCAAAAAGCTCAAGGACGGTAAGAAGTATTACGTGAGAATCAGAGCATATAAAAAAGTAAACGGTAAGAATGTTTTCGGCGCATACAGCAGTGTTAAAAACGTAAAGGTAAAATAAAGTTCTAAAGGAGAAAATATAATGTACAGATCACTTAACGGGCAGTGGCTTTTCAGAGAAAAGGGCAAGGAAAACTGGCTCGACGCTATTGTTCCCGGCTGTAACTATCTGGATCTTATGAGAAATAAGATTATTCCTGACCCCTTCTACGGTCTCAATGAAAAGGAATGTGAATTTGTCGGTCATCTTGACTGGGAATATGTGAAAACATTCACTCTCACCGAGGAAGAAATGCAGTATGACGAAATCTGTCTTGACTGCAGAATGCTCGACACTCTCTGCCATATTTATCTTAACGGAAAAGAGGTGGCGTATACTGAAAACTGCCACATCGGCTACAGCTTCAAGGTAAAGGAATACCTTAAAGCAGGTGAAAACGAACTGAAAATTCTCTTTCTCTCTCCCGTGAAGTATGTGGAGAAGATTGCTTCGAAAACTATGGTACCCCCCAATTCAAACGGTATGAACGGTATAGTGTTTGTCCGCAAGCCTCAGTGTCATTTCGGCTGGGACTGGGGTCCCGTGCTCGTTCCCTCAGGTGTCAGCGGTAACATCGGTCTTGAGTTCGTGAAAAAGGCAAGAGTGAAGCATTTAGGCGTTACACAGACACATAAGGACGGCAAGGTAACCGTAGATTTCCACTGTGAAGCAGAGCTTTACGATGAGAGCGTGAAGTGTTCAGTGACACTCACTCATCCTGACGGCACAGAAGAGAAAGCAGAAGGCTTCAAGGGTAGCTTTACTGTAGAGAATCCCGAGCTCTGGTGGACTAAGGAGCTTTCAGGCAAGGATATACAGCCTCTTTATAAGGTTAAGGCAGAGCTTTACTATGAGGATGAAGCAGTTTCTGCTAAGGAAAAGAAAATAGGTCTGCGTACCCTTTATCTTGATCGCAGCAGAGACGAATACGGCACTAATTTCCGCTTCGTTCTTAACGGTGTGCCTATGTTTGCTAAGGGTGCAAACTGGATTCCTGCCGATTCTTTCATTAACCGCTTCGATGAAAAGGCACTTAAAATGTACATTGACACTGCTCTTTTCTCTAACTTCAATCTTATCCGAATCTGGGGCGGCGGCTTCTACGAAAGCGATGAAATGTACGACCTCTGCGATGAGAAGGGTATCTTACTGTGGCAGGACTTTATGTTTGCCTGTCAGCCCTATCCCTTCTTTAAGGAAGATTTTCTGGCAAATGTTAAAAATGAAATTGAATATAACGTAAAAAGACTTTCTCATCACGCTTCTCTTGCCCTCTGGAGCGGTAACAACGAAATCGAAGCCATGTCAGGCGGCTGGATGCATATGAGAGAATACATAAAATGGACAGAGAAGTTCTTCCATCATATTCTTCCCGAAGAGGTGAGAAAGTACGATAAGGTTACCTCTTTCATTCCCGGTTCACCCTGCGGTACAGAGCATAATAAGGGTGTGAATTCCGATAATGTGGGTGACACACATCTGTGGAGTGTATGGCACGGTCTTGCTTCAATGAAGGAATACCGTAACCGTATGACCCGCTTCTGCAGTGAATTCGGCTTCGAAAGTCTTCCTGATATAAAGACTGTGGCTGCTTTCGCTGAAAAGGAGGACTATGACCTTGAAAGTGATGTTATGAAAAGTCATCAGAAATGTATGTCAGGTAATGCCAAGATGTTTTTCTATATCCGTTCACGCTTTGCTCTTCCTGCGCATTTCGAGGATTATGTATATCTTTCACAGATAACTCAGCTTAAGTGTATCGAGGATGCTACTGAGCACTGGCGCAGAAACAAGGGCAGATGTAACGGTGCTCTTTACTGGCAGTTCAATGACTGCTGGCCTGTATGCTCCTGGTCAAGTATTGACTACTACGGAAACTATAAGGCATTACAGTACGGTGCCAGACATTTCAACCGTCCTCTTACCGTTTCCTTCGAGGATAAGGGCAACGACCTTAATGCATATCTTATCAACGACCTTCGTGAGGATAAGCTGGTTAAGGTGCGACTTTCAATTTTTGATTTCGAAAAGGGTATAGTTTCCTCCGACGAAAAAGAGCTTACCGTTAAAGCTCTTACAAACGAAAAAATATTCAGAAAAGACCTTTCCATTCTCACCAAGGCTTATGATATAAAGACCACGGGTCTTGTTCTTTCACTTTTCGAGGATGGCGTGGAAACAGCAAAGAAATTCTTCCTCTTTGACGAAGAAAAGAATCTTACCATTCCTAAGGCGGCTATAAAAACAGAAAAGAAGATTATCGGTGATAAGGTGGAGATCACTCTTACTGCTGACAAGTATGCACGTCTTGTAAGGCTTGAAAGTGCGAGTGTGAAGAATTTCTCAGATAACTGTTTCGATCTTTTACCCGGTGAAACAAAGACAGTTACGATTGCTGTGGGAGAAGAAATGTCTGCACAGTCACTTCTGGAAAGCATCAGTGTAATTTCCCTTTGCGACATTCCTACCCGTAAAATCACTTTCGGTGAAAGAGTAAGTCAGGTTAAAATGATGATATCACCGATGAATATCGGAAACTGTGTTTTCCATAGGCAGAAACCGAAGGATGTGGAAGTATGAAAAAGATAATAAAAAGAACTTTAATCGGTGCATCTGCGGTGGGTCTGACTGCCTACGGCCTAGCTACCGCCGCCAATGAGGCACTTTTTAACCGAAACATAACCTTCTCTCAGGAGTTCGGTCAGAAGATGTCAGGCTGTGACAACAGCCACTTAGGTGAATTTCTTGAAAACAATCTTAAATGGCTTGAAGCACACGGTTATGAAAGACATTTCATAGTCTCCGATAAGGGCTACAGGCTTACGGGTTATCTTGTGAAGCCTGAAAAGGAAAGCGATGTTTACGTTTTCGGTGCTCACGGCTACAGAAGCAACGGCAAAAGAGAGTTTTCCAAATTCGTACAGTATTATATAGAAAAGGGCTATAATGTTTTCCTTCCCGATCACGTGGCTTCGGGCGAGAGTGAGGGAACATGGTGTACCTTCGGCTATAACGAAAGAGAAGACTGTATGAAGTGGCTCGGATATCTTGCGGCTACCTTCGGAAGCGATATAAAGATTATCCTTCACGGCGTTTCCATGGGCAGTGCCACAGTGTGTATGATGAGCGGAAGGGACGATTTGCCCGAAAATGTAAAGTTCACCGTAGCCGACTGCGGCTTTACCAAGGCAGAAGATTTCTTTAACTGGAAGATACAAAATCTCGGTATAAAGTTCAGTAAGCCTATTACCAAGGGTGTCATTCTCGCAGGTAAAATCAATCATTGCTTTGATCTTTTCGATGTATCGCCCGTTGACAGCGTAAAAAAAGCGAAGGTTCCTATGTTCTTTGTTCACGGTGAAAAGGATGCTCTTGTTCCTTCGTTTATGTGCTGTGAGCTTTATGAAAACTGCGCAAGTGAGATGAAAGAGATTTTACTTGTTCCTGAGGCTGACCACGCACAGGCTTTTATTCACGGCAGAAAAGAGTATGCGGAGACAATTGACCGATTTGCGGAACAGCTCGGAATATAATATATAATTGTATAACAGTATCTGTCTTTATGGCGGGTACTGTTTTTTGTTTGGGAAAACAGTGGGGCAGGGGGCGAAGCCGCCGTAT
>JAZNMU010000164.1:0-1512 GCA_045579865.1 Acutalibacteraceae bacterium | reverse complement strand
GCAAAAGCAGTACCTAAAAGATACATACCTTCATAAATAGCGCCTGCCTTAAGAGTGGGGTAGATGTATTCTTCTACGAATTCATCGTTGAGATCTTCGATGTAGAGCTTTGATGCGCCTGTTTTGATTGCCTTTTCTTCGAGTCCGTCAAGCTCTGTACCCTGACCTACGTTACCTGAAACTGCGATAACCTCACAGCCCTCGTAGTTTTCCTTGAGCCAGGGAATGATGATGGATGTATCAAGACCGCCTGAATAAGCAAGTACAATTTTTTTAATCTGTTTCATAGTTATAACTCCACTGTTTTTGAAAGTATGCATACGATTATACACTCTTTTATGCAAAAGTCAAGGGCTTTTATAAAGAAAAATACATTTTTATTCATAAATTTTGAATATAAACAGAAAAATATGCAAGAATATTTCTTTTGAAAACTTAATCGGCTTATTGTGTTCCTACGCAGCGAACATCCACCCTGTCTACTGAGCGAAGGGGAAATCTTTAATTCCACCGAAAAAATGTTGAAAAAAGAAAAAAACTATTGTACAAAGCGTCCTTTTTGTGGTATTATACAGTTAATATAATTCAGGAGGCAAAAAATATGCAGGTCTTTATTAACAATATAGTATACAAATTTGTCAGCATTATCATGTCTGTGGCTATGCTTTTCGGTTATTCGGGCGAATGTCTGAAGGCTGACAGCAGCAACTGGAACACTAACTACAAATACGTTTTCGTTCACGGCCTTTCAGGCTGGGGAAGCTATGATGCAGTTTATAAGGTTATGCCTTACTGGGGTATGTTCGGTGGCGACCTTATGAAGTATCTTAATGATAAGGGCTTTGACTGCTATGCCGCTTCTGTGGCTCCCACGGGCAGTGCCTGGGACAGAGCCTGTGAGCTTTATGCACAGCTTACGGGTAATGTGGTTGACTATGGCAAGGCTCACAGTGAACAGTGCGGTCACGACAGATACGGCACTGACTACACAGGCAGAGCACTTATCGACTCTTTCAGCAGTGAGGACAAGATAAATCTTTTAGGTCACTCCTTCGGCGGTGCTACGGTGAGACTTTTCGCCAGTATAATGGAAAAGGGTGACGAGGCTGAAATAGCAGCTACACCCGAAAATGAGCTTTCCGATTTCTTTAAGGGTGGAAAGGGCGACTGGATTCACAGCCTTACGGCACTTGCCGCGCCTCATAACGGCACCACTGCCTATATGGTGGATAAAGAGGATATGCCTGAGGAGGAAAAGCCTCTCAGCGGTCTTACCAATGAAATACAGTACGCTATGTCAAATCTTATCAAGGTAGCTACAGGCGGACAGGATGACGGAAGAAGTGAAAAGGATTTCGCTTCCTACGATATGTACATCGATAACGCTCTCGAACTCAATAAAAATATTCTTACACTTGAAGACACTTACTATTTCTCATTCCCCTGTAACGCTACTGAGCAGAACGAGGACGGCACCTGGGCACCTGTCGAAAGAAAGATGGAATCTCTTTT
>JAZNMU010000163.1:0-36125 GCA_045579865.1 Acutalibacteraceae bacterium | reverse complement strand
CTCCTGTATTTATACCCTCGGTAACCCCATTGATTACCGTAATATGGTTATTTCTCTGCGTGTCGGTATGGAGAAAAGCAGAGAGGAATTAATTGAAAAGCTCGTAGAAATTCAGTATGACAGAAATGATGTGAACTTCGTCAGAAACAAATTCCGTGTCCGTGGTGATGTGGTTGAAATATATCCCGTATACACTTCTGACACTGCAATCCGTGTGGAATTTTTCGGTGATGAGATAGACAGAATTTCTGAAATAAATCCGCTCACGGGCGAAATTAAAAACAATGTTTCCCATGTTGCTATTTACCCTGCGTCACATTATGTTGTAGCTCCCGATAAGCTCGAAAAAGCTCTTGAAGACATTAAGCAGGAAATGGAAGACAGGGTTATTGAATTTACAAAAGCGGGAAAGCTCCTCGAAGCAGAAAGAATAAAGCAAAGAACCCTCTATGACCTCGAAATGCTTCGTGAAACAGGTTTCTGCAAAGGAATAGAAAACTATTCGAGAATAATGTCCGACAGACCTGCAGGAGCGGCACCCTTCACACTTCTGAATTATTTTCCCGATGATTTTCTTCTGTTTGTTGATGAATCCCATGTAATGTTACCGCAGGTAAGAGCTATGTACGGCGGTGACAGGTCGAGAAAAGAGTCACTTATTGAATACGGGTTCCGTTTGCCGTCTGCTTACGATAACAGACCTCTTAAATTCGATGAATTTTATGATCTGGTAGGGCAGAAAATATTCGTAAGTGCCACGCCCGGAGCTTTCGAAAAAGATAAGAGCAGACAGATAGTAGAACAGATTATACGACCTACAGGACTTTTAGACCCTGTTATCAGTGTCAGACCAACCGACGGACAAATCGATGATATTGTCAGTGAAATCAATATCCGCACTCAGCGGAAAGAGCGAGTTCTTATAACCACTCTGACCAAAAAAATGGCTGAATCTCTTACTGATTATCTTGATAATTTCGGCATCAAAGTTAGATATATGCATTATGATGTGGATACAATAGAGAGAATGGAGCTTATAAGGGATTTACGCTTAGGTGAATTTGATGTACTGGTAGGCATTAACCTTTTAAGGGAAGGTCTTGATATTCCTGAGGTGTCACTTGTGGTTATTCTTGATGCCGACAAGGAAGGCTTTCTCCGCTCTGAAACATCACTTGTTCAGACTATAGGCAGAGCCGCCCGAAATGCAAACGGCGAAGTTATTATGTATGCCGATAAAATCACTCCGTCGATGAGATATGCCATTGATGAAACAAAAAGACGACGTGAAATTCAGAATCAGTACAATATCGATAACGGAATTGTACCTAAAACTATTGTTAAGCAGGTTCGAGATGTTATAGAGATTTCTGAAAAGAAGCTCGACACTGATAAGGCATTCTCTAAGCTTTCACGTACAGAAAAGGAAAAAATTATAAAACAGCTCACTTCCGAAATGAAAGAAGCGGCTAAAATACTTGAATTCGAGCATGCTGCATTCCTTCGTGACAAGATAGAAAAATTCAGAAGTATGATTAAATAAGAGGTAAATATGTCACAGAAAAACATTATTATTAAAGGCGCAAGGGAACATAACCTGAAAAACGTTGATCTTACCTTACCGAGAGATAAATTTATTGTATTTACAGGTCTTTCGGGCTCAGGTAAATCCTCTCTTGCTTTCGATACCATTTACGCTGAAGGCCAGAGAAGATATGTTGAATCACTCTCTTCCTATGCCAGACAGTTTTTAGGTCAGATGGATAAGCCTGATGTTGATTACATTGAAGGTCTTTCTCCGGCAATATCCATCGACCAGAAAACAACATCGAAAAACCCCCGTTCTACGGTAGGTACCATAACGGAAATTTATGATTATCTCCGTCTTCTTTATGCGAGAATAGGTATTCCGCACTGTACAGTCTGCGGAAAGGAAATCAAACAGCAGACCGTTGATCAGATAGTTGACAAAATTCTTGAATTTCCCGAAGGAACCAGAATACAGCTTCTTGCTCCGATAGTCAGAGGCAGAAAAGGTGAGTACGTCAAAGAGCTCGAATCTGTACGTAAGTCAGGCTTTGTACGAGTCAGGGTCGATTCCATTATTTATGACCTTTCAGAGAATATAAAAATTGAAAAAAACAAAAAGCATAATATTGAGGTTGTTGTTGATCGTCTCGTAGTAAAAGAAAGTATAAAATCACGCCTTGCCGATTCCATCGAAACCGCTACAAAACTTGCTGACGGTTTATTGTTAGTGGATGTTATCGGTGATAAAGAGGTTATGTTTTCTCTTAATTATGCCTGCCCTGAGCACGGTGTCAGCTTCGGTGAAATAACTCCCCGTATGTTTTCTTTCAACAGTCCCTTCGGTTCCTGTAAAAAATGCTCGGGCCTTGGAGTTTTTATGGAAATTTCACCTTCTATGATTATTCCTGACAGAAAGCTTTCTATAAGACAGGGCGCAATAAAAGCCGCAGGATGGCAATGTAAGGATAAAAACTCAATTTCGGGAATGTATTACACGGCACTCGGAAAAAAATACGGTTTTGACCTTGATACGCCTATCGAAGATTTGTCTTATGAGGCTTACGAGGCTTTGCTTTACGGTACAAAAGGCGAAAAACTGAAAATGGAAAGAACCACAAGCTACGGAAGCGGAACATATCTTGCAGAATTTGAGGGTGTGCTGAACAATTTACAGCGCAGATATACCGACTCATCCTCTGAGGCTTCAAAAAAAGAAATAGAAGCACTTATGACCGTCACCGAGTGTAATGAATGCGGCGGAGCAAGGCTCAGCAAAGAGGCTTTGAGTGTAACCGTTGACGGTAAAAACATCCACCAGGTCTGTTCAATGTCAATTGCAGAATCTCTTGAATTTATCAAAGAGCTTTCGTCAAAGCTTACTGAACGGGAAATGATAATTGCGAATCTGATTATCAAAGAAATTACAGAAAGACTTTCTTTTCTTAACAGTGTTGGATTGAGCTATCTGACATTAGCACGTCAGTCAGGCTCTCTTTCGGGCGGTGAAAGTCAGAGAATAAGACTTGCCACACAGATAGGCTCATCACTCGTCGGTGTTCTTTACATCCTTGACGAGCCGAGTATCGGTCTTCATCAGCGTGATAACGGAAAACTCATAAACACACTCAAACATCTACGTGATATCGGAAATACACTTATTGTTGTTGAGCACGATGAAGACACTATGCTTGAAGCCGATTATGTTGTTGATGTCGGACCCGGTGCGGGTATTCACGGAGGTAATATTGTTGCTTGCGGTACTGTTGATGATATACTTCAGTGTGAGAACTCAATAACAGGTCAGTATTTAAGCGGCAAAAAGATTATACCGATACCTGAAAGCAGACGGGAAGGCAACGGAAAAAAACTTAAAATTTTCGGAGCATCTCAGAATAATCTGAAAAATATCGACGTTGAAATTCCTCTCGGAGAATTCGTGGCTGTAACAGGTGTTTCGGGCTCGGGTAAATCCTCTCTCGTAAACGAAATACTTAATAAGCATCTCTCAAATGAACTGAACGGCGCTAAGCTTATCCCGGGCAAATTCAGAAAGATGCAGGGTATTGAAAATCTTGATAAGGTTATAAATATCGACCAGTCACCCATAGGCAGAACGCCCCGTTCAAATCCCGCCACATACACAGGTGTATTCACTGACATACGCGAGCTGTTTGCCTCTACTACCGATGCAAAAGCTAAGGGCTACACAGCCGGAAGATTTTCATTTAACACAAAAGGAGGTCGCTGTGAGGCCTGTGAAGGTGACGGAATAGTCAAGATAGAAATGCATTTCCTCGCTGACGTGTATGTACCGTGTGAGGTTTGTAAGGGTAAAAGATATAATTCAGAAACCCTGAATGTCAAATATAAAGGAAAATCTATATATGATGTCCTTGAAATGACGATCGAAGAGGGTATGCTTTTCTTTGAAAATATTCCGAGAATACACAAGAAACTCAAAACTCTCTACGATGTCGGTCTCGGTTATGTAAAAATCGGCCAGCCCGCCACCACTCTTTCAGGTGGTGAAGCACAGAGAGTAAAACTTTCTACTGAGCTGTCAAGACCGTCAACAGGCAGAACGGTTTATATTCTCGATGAACCCACCACAGGTCTCCACACCGCCGATGTGCACAGACTCATCACTGTACTTCAGACCTTGATAGATAAGGGTAATAGTGTAATAGTTATCGAGCATAACCTGGATGTTATAAAATCTGCAGATTATGTTATTGATCTCGGACCTGAGGGAGGCGACGGCGGTGGAACCGTAGTAGCAACGGGAACGCCGGAAGAAATTGCAGATAACCCTGATTCTTATACAGGTCAATATCTTAGAAAACATCTTAATTTTAAATAAATTGTTAATTAGCAAAAAGGCAAGTCTTTTTAACTTGCCTTTAACTTTTTATTGTGTTATAATCGTCAAGTTAAATGCACACAAATTGTGTATTTTAGTAATAATATACATAATGAAAGGAAAAGGAAAACATGAAAGTAAATGAAATTTTACACAAACTGTTCGGTACTACACCGGGCAAAGGTGTTCAACCGAAGGAAGCAGTAGCTTACGGTGTTGCAGGCTTCGGTCAGAACTTCATCTGTACCATTATTGGTTCATATCTTACTGTATTTATGACTGACGCTCTTCTCTTTGGTGCTGAAGGTGTTAAAGTTGGTGCTATGGAAGGTGCAATTGCTGTTGCTTTCCTTATGCTCGGCACAAGAGTATTTGACGCATTCAATGACCCGATTATGGGCTCTTTCGTTGACAAAACAAGAACAAAGTGGGGTAAATGCCGTCCCTACCTTAAATGGATGGCTATTCCTATCGCTATTTGCACTATTCTTTGCTTCCTTCCCATTTATGAAGCAAAGGCAATGTGGACTTTTGTAGCAATTTCAGTTCTTTATGTTATCTGGTCAGTTGCTTACACTGTTGCAGACGTTCCTTATTGGGGACTTGCAACCTGTCTTACAAACGATACAACTGTCAGAGGTAACATCCTTACAGTAGTACGTCTCGTTTGTACAGTAGGTGCCGGTATTGTTACAGTTGGTGTTCCTATCATTACAAACGCCGTAACTGCAAAGTTCAAGTACACAGAAGCTGACCTTGCTCTCATTATGACAGATAAGGCTGAGCAGATTGCTTCAATCGTTACAAATCAGGGCAAAACAGCCGAAGAAGCTGCACGTACATTCATAGGTACGGTTATGAACAGCAGTGTTCAGGCAAATGCTGACACTCTTAAATGGACATATTTCATCTGTGCTGTTGTATTCGTTGTAGCTGCAGTTCCGATGTTCTTCTACGGCTTCAAAAATACAAAAGAGTATATCACAGCTGACTATGAAGAAGTTCCCTCTTTCGGTCACAACCTTAAACTTCTCTTTAAAAATAAAGAACTTCTTCTTATCGTTCTTTCAGGTGTTCTCGGTGGCGCAAGAATGGTTTATTCCTACACCGGCGGTCTTTACTTCGCTAAGTATGTTCTCAAAAATGAAGGCTTATACGGCATTATAACACTTCTTGTTATTCCCGGCGGTCTCGTTGCTTCAGTTCTTGTTCCTTGGCTCACAAAGAGATTTACAAAGAAATACACATATATTCTTGTTCACTTATTCGGTGGCGTTGTAATGGCTGTTATGTATTTCGTAGGCTACGATGCTCCCTGGAAGCTCATTGTCTCAGCTATCGGTCTTGTTCTTCTTGGTATTCCTCAGGGTGTTAACAACATTATGAGCTATGCTATGATCGGTGATACTGTTGACTATCTTGAATGGAAGACAGGCGAAAGAGGCGAAGGCATCTGCTTTGCTATGCAGACTCTTATCAATAAAATCGGTATGGCTGTCGGTGCTTTCATCGGCGTTATGTCAATGAGTATTGCAGGTATCGATGCTGCTACAGGTCATGTCGCAAATCCCGACAAGCTCTGGAATGTTCTCATTCTTTCCGGTGTTATCAGTATGTTTGCATGCGCTGTGCCTATGTTCTTCTACACTCTTACAGAAAAGAGACAGAGAGAAATTGTTGCAGAAATCGAATCAAGAAAAGCTTCAAAGGCAAAATAATCATTAATTATAGTGAAAAAAGGAACTGCTCGCTATCGGGCAGTTCCTTTTTTTGTTGTAATTTCGCCTTAAATAGGACTCTGTCGCATCCGGAATACACCGTATTGCTTCATTTATAAAAGGCGTTATATCGTAAATTCGAGCAAAAAAAATCAGGTGCCTTTGTGACACCTGATTGATTAATAACCGATTGCTGTTCCGAGGGTCATAAGTCCTACACTTGCAATGAATTCCAGAAGAAACAGCTTCCAGGAAATCTTTATATATTTGAAATAGGAAATGTTTATTATACCCAGAGCGATAATCAGCAGTCCGTTTGTGGGAAAAAGAACATTACACAGTCCGTCACTGAGACAGAAGGCTACAATAAGATTCTGTCTGCCGATTGAAAGCATATCAACAAGCGGAATGAGTATCGGCATAAGCAGAAATGCTTTTGCGGAACCGCTGCCTATGAAAAATTCAAAAACACAGATAACTAAGAAAATTATAATTATTGAAATATAAGGATTTACACCTTTTATAAGGTTATATACCCAGTAAAGAAGCGTGTCAATAATCATACCTTGCTTCAATATGTAGGTTACGCAGATAATCAGAATAATAACGGGTGCTACAGGAAGAATGGTTTTTGCACCTGCCATAAAGCCCGAGAAAAGCTCTTTCTTTTTAATACCTGATATGTAACCGGCTCTCATACCGCCCGCGGTGAAGAGGATAGCCATTGAAACCAAAGGCAGATAGCCGATAATATCAGAGATAGTTCTGTCTTCAATGAAAGTATTTGTAATCAGGCAAATTACCGTTATCACCAGAACTGCAATCAAGGCCTTAATGAAAGCTCCTGATGCTTTTTTCATCATCGGATTGCTTAAGGCTTTTTCTGTTTCTGCTTTATCGAGGAAACGTGCTCTTAATTCTTTATCACTTTCATAACAAAGTGAGCTTTGCGGATTTTTCTCTATTTTTTTTGCGTAACGGACAAGAAAAACAGTGAGAATGGAATATATTATCACAAAAACAAAGCATCTGAAAAGTACACCGGAAAACATAGGCAAATTAGCCATAGACTGAACTATACCAACATTAAACGGATTAAAGGTAGCTGCTGAATATCCGAAAGCGACGGCGATAAGACTGAAACCAAGACCTACAAAGGAGTCCCATCCCAGAGAAAGGGAAATAGCAACAGCTAACGGTACAAGCGTAACAGACTCCTCAAGTATGCCTGCGAAAGAACTGAGAAGCATACAGAAGAAAACCATAACAGATAAAAGCAGATATTTTTTATCCGAAAACTTGTTGACAACGACATTCATCATATACTTAAGAACGCCGCTTTTGTCAAGTATCAGGAAAGTACCGCCTATGAGAACAATTATAAGTATAATCGAAACACCCGTCAGAGCATCTCCTGTGGAATAAATAAATGTTTCAATAGGGGAGAGGAATACTCTCCAAAAACTGTACCCGACCTGTTCACGCGGGATTTCGTGGTAAGTTCCG
The DNA here is from genome assembly GCA_045579865.1 of Acutalibacteraceae bacterium. Lineage (GTDB taxonomy): Bacteria > Bacillota > Clostridia > Oscillospirales > Acutalibacteraceae > UBA6857. Next base: position 28,511 of record JAZNMU010000163.1, on the reverse strand, counting down.
TTTATAATTGCGCCGTTTGAATCTGTATGATACGCGCCCGTTGGAACTACTTGTGTAAGAATGCCGGCAAAAATCATAATAGCAAACAGCAACACAGTAATTCCGATTATAGTCTTTTTTTCGATTTTAATTCCTGAAGTAATTTTATCCTTTTTATCCATTGTTGAACCTCTTTATATCTCTAATTCCAAAATCTCTCTGTTTACATAGAAAGTAATCTTTTCAAATCCGCAATCCTTGGCAATTTTTATACCTTCGGTAATTCCTTTGCCGCAGTCATTGGCGTCGTGCGCATCAGAACCGATTGTTATGAGTTTTCCGCCTAATTCTCCGTATCTTTTTATGATGTTTACATCAGGCATTGTAAGACCGATATTCTGCCGCAGACCGGAAGTATTTATTTCGAGTGCTTTCCCGTAACTGATCATTGTTTTCAGAAGATTATCCGTTACTGCTTCAATTCTTGAATAATCAAAATCAATATTATACTTTCCCTGAATACGTCGCATAGGACAGGTGATGTGTGCCAGAGCATCGCATCCGTCCCATTTAGCTATTTCGGTAAGCTGAAGAAAATAACCTTCCATAAATTTGTAGACATCAAGTTTGTCATACTCTATTTCTTTTATGTCTTTGTCAAATCCGTCAGGCGTGTGTATGCTGCCGAGAATATAATCATAAGAGTGATGTTTAACAATTCTATCAGCAAGAGCAATATTACTGTGAGGTTGACCGATTTCAAGTCCGACAAGCACCAGAAGATCGCCTTCGAAAGCGTTACGTGCTTTACTGCACTCAAAAAATGAATGAAAAATCATATTGTTGTATTTTTCTTCAAAAAACTTATCTACCTCGCAGTGGTCAGTGATGGCGATAGCACCTAAGTTGTTTTTCACAGCACATTCACAGATATACATCGGAGAATGCATACCGTCAGGTGAATTATCCGAATGAACATGCATATCAATCAGTCTTTGACCGCTCATTTTCATCTCTCCAAAACAAATTTACAGTATTATACAGCAAAAGGAAAAAATATGCAAGTTTTTTGATAAAATATACATAAATATTTTCTTTTTCTGTATCAGAGTTTTACCAAATAGTAACATTAATATATTTGACTGATAAACACAAAATATATTTGCAAACGCAAAAAGTATTCAGAAGGAGAGTGAAATCAATGTCTAAAAGCGGTTCATCCAGAGGTATGGTACCCGAAGCAAGAGATGCTCTTGACAGATTTAAGATGGAAGCAGCAGCTGAAGTTGGTGTAGACCTTAAGCAGGGTTACAACGGTCACCTCACTTCACGTGAAGCAGGCTCCGTAGGCGGTCAGATGGTTAAAAAGATGATCGAATCATACGAAAGAAACATGAAATAAATCGTGTTGATGAAAGCCCTTCGTCTTAATTGAACGAAGGGCTTAATTTTTAAATATCTATCTGTTCTATTTCAATTTCGGGAGATGGAATAAATACCTCTTTTTTTACATAATTGTCCGCAGGATAAAACACCTCTTTAACAGGTTCATTGTTTGCAGAATCTCTTATGTCAGGTTTTTCTTCTGAGATACAGTCTCTCTGAACTTTTGCGAGGAATAATTCTTCGCTGCAAGAGATATCGACAGGAGTAAATGCTGAAAGTATTATCTTTTTATTTTGCTTCTTTCTGAGCTTTGATACAGTAATGATAATCAACAGCAGAAAGGCAGTTGCGGCAGAGATAATCATACCTGTTTTAAGTCCCTGAGCTTCGAAAATAAACTCAATGTCATGGTTGCCTTTTTCCAGCTCAGCCGCAATAAGACCGCCGCCGAAACAGAGCACTTTGTCATCGCTTAATTTTTCGCCGTCAACTATTACTGACCAGCCTTTGTCATAGGGGATTGAAGTGTAGAGCAAGCAATCATTTTTTGCAGTAACCCTGCCTTTGATATGCGTATCTTCGAACTCTTCGATCAGCATCTGTGTGTCAGCGAGAATATTGTAGCCTTTTTCGAAAATTCCTTCATCGATTGTGTATGCATTGAATTTCAGGGTTCCGTTGTTGTTTTCGAAGGGAACGGTTACGGTAATAGTCTCATTCTCTTTGAAATATCCCAGATCAAGAATACAGTTCTGATGTGCATTCTGGCTGATAGTACCGAGCGAAGATGTTATTGTTACACTTTTATCCGATGCACCGGTGACATCAAAATAAATGTAAACGTTTCCCTTTTTCTCTGTTGTGATATAAAGCACGGCAGAGCCGTCAGCATCAGGAGTAGTCTTTGAGTAGCTGAAATTAGTTCCGTCAAGGCTTTCTGTGAAGGGAGAAATGTTTGAATATGTGATATATGAAATTTCCATTTTTTCAAAAGGATTACCCGCACCTGTAGCAAGATCAAAATAATCACCCTGAAGCATAAAAGGATCTGAACCTGTCTCTATTTTCCAGGTATTCATATAATCTTCTCCCGCCCAGTTTTCGGCACTTTTGCTGATACAGTAAGCGATAGGAAGATGGTAATTATTTTTATAAGCCGAATATTTACCTGTCTTGAGAGATGCAGAATAGAAAGGAGATTCGAGTGTGTTGGGCGTCGCATTATTGACAATATACTTGAGAGAAAACATCATATTATATACAGGAGTCTGCGGGTTATATGTGTAGCTGTTAATACGGTTGCTCATCATACCGAGGTCATCCTGTAAATTTGAAAGAGACTCGAAGGCCATCGAAGAAAATACGGAAGCACCATTATAACCGTACCAACAAGGATCCATTCTTGTTCTCAGGTCAGTAAGTTCCATTCTGTAAAATTCATTATCCTCAGCAGTATCGATTGCACTTTTCAGAGTCCTGAAATCATCATAATCGGAAGCATATGACTCTTTTGTTATAGTTATGCTGACTCTGCTCGAATCGCACATAACAACCTCACTGCATATGCACACAAGAAGTAAAAGCGCAAGAGAAGCAGTATGGTATCTCTTATCCTTAAACAGTGTAAGCAGTACTACATAAAGAACAGTGAGCGCAAGAGTAAGTATGACTGTGACTGAGTTTACATTTTTAGAAGTAATATCTTCAACAATAAATACAAAAGCGACTATAGCAACTCCGACAGCGCCTATCTGACGGGAAGTGAATTCACACAATCTTACAAATACCTTATAAACCATTATAAGCAGAATAAAAGAGTAAATGAATGACTGTCTGTAAGGCAGATCGTTAGGGAAATGGAACCCATGCCAGATATAATTAAGGTAGTTTACATTGAATGAGAAGTAAAGAACGGTAAGAAGAACAAGAGTAGAAATCTTTTCTTTCTTAGAAATTGTCTTAGTGAAGAAAAATAACGGTGCAAGAATCAGGGTCACAACTCCGCAGTAAACATTGGGTAAAACATCGTCTCCGCTGCTTCTGATGGTGGTTTCGAGACTTGCAAGATGATTTGCAAAGAAATCAAAGAAGGTGAAATAGCTTTTCATACTGTCAGGGAATGTTCCTGAGGTAGCCGAGCTTGATTTGAGGATGTTGTAAACAGGTAGGAGCACTGCAGCCATAAGACCGGCTGCAGCAAGTGAAGCTAAGGCAAAAATCAAACCTGTTCTGAAAAAGCGTTTGTTAAGCAAATTTAAAACAAAACCTCGTTTTTTGCGTGCGTATTTTTTACAGATCAGCGCACCGCTTCCGTAAGAATTGACATAATAATAAAAGAAATATATCACGGAAAAAATACATATCATATAGGACATATAATAGTTTGAAAACATTGTAAGAGCAAGCCCGGTGATATATGTTGCAGGACGTCCGTGATCGATAATGCGCTCAATACCTAATAATACAACAGGAAGAAGTATCATGGAATCCAGCCACATAACATTCCAATAGTAAGCAAGCATATATCCGCAGAAAGCGTAAAGAACACCGAAAGATACAACTGCCATATTCTGGTTTTTTAATGAATTTTTAATGTAGTATGTGAATGCAGAAGCAGAAAGAGCTGCTTTTATCAGGACCATGGCTCCGATCGCTTCCGGGATATTTTTATGCCCGAAAAACATAATAACAGCACCGATGGGGCTGGAAAGATAATTGAAATAGTTACCGAGAAAACAACTTCCAAGACCGGATTTCCAGGAATAAAATAAACTTCCTCCATCTTTTACTATATCATAAAGTTCGGCAAAAAGAGGACCGTACTGGTGATAGAGGTCCATTCTTAAAATTGTTTTATCTCCGAAAGGTATCATTCCGTTACAAAGATAAACAGCAAGCATTGTAACAGATGTGGCAAGAAAGGCAATCATTATATATTGATTGCCTGCCAGACGTGATTTTTTATTTTTTATCATAGTAAACCTCACTTAACAGGATTATTTAATACATAATACAATAAACGGATTAAATCTTCAAGATGTTTTCTCAAAAATGTAATAAATTCGGACACGCTGTCATAGTTTTAGAATGTAAAAAAATTAAGGTGGTATCACATTATGAATTTCAAAGAAGAAAATTTCGACAGCGCGGTTAATATTCTGTCCCCATTACTTAAAAGCAAACTTATAAACCTTAACTGCATAATAAAAAATGACACCTGTGAAATCAGACTGCGAGCCGGAAAACCTGTCGTTCTTTTCGGAAAATACGGATATCTTTTTCTGAAAAGAAACGGTGAAACTTCCGTTTATCAGGATGAAGACTGCTATGTATGCAAGTCTGAAATTATTACTGAAACCTTCAACAGACTCTGTTGTTATTCTGTTTACAGTCATATAGAAAGTATAGTTAACGGTTACATAACTTTTCAGGGCGGACACAGAGCAGGAATAACCGGAACTGCTGTAGTTGATTCAGCAGGAAAGGTTACATCAGTCAGGGATATTTCATCTGTTAATATCAGAATTGCACGTCAGGTAACAGGAGCGGCTGATGAAATATTCAAGGATATAGGTTACGAAAATACGTCTCTTTTAATTGTGGGACCGCCCTCATCGGGAAAAACTACTGTGCTAAGAGATTATATACGTCAGTTATCTGACAGAATGAAGAAGATATGCATTATAGATGAAAGGCAGGAACTTGCATGTATGAATGGGATGTTCTGCCAGCAGGATGTGGGCATAAACACCGATGTATTGAATAATTTTCCTAAAGGGAAAGGAATTATGAATGCAATTAAAACTATGTCACCCGATGTAATCGCAGTAGATGAGATCGGCGAAAGGCAGGAAATAGACGGAATAATAAAGGGCTTGAACAGTGGCGTTGATTTTATTGCAACAGCACATGCACTTGGCTATAAAGATTTACTCAAAAGGCCGCAAATTAAAGAAATATTGGAAACAGGTGCTTTCACTAAAATCGTCCTTTTGAAAACTGCGGTTAAGCCGGGTGAAATCGAAGGAATATATGATGTTTCAGAGGTGAGAGATGAAATTTTCAGGAGCAGTTTTATTATGGATAACATTTACACTGACAGGAATGAAAGTTTCATCACTGCTTAAAATGAGAGTTACCGTCCTGGAAGAGACGATAATTTTTCTGGATTCCATTATAGCGGAAATTGAATTTTCAAAAATCAACATTATCAGTATACTGTGTAAATTTTCAAATGAAGCATCTATGAAAAATCTGATTTTTCTTAATAGTTTTTCGGATTTTTCTGCTGATGACGGATTTTACAACAGATGGAAGGAAGCCATAAACTCATTCTTATATTATAAGAGTGAAGAAAAAGAGAAAATGTTGCAATTGGGTAGTTTTTTAGGAACAACTGATGCAAAAAGCCAGATTAATACAATATGCTTGTACAAAACTTTTTTCGAGAATTACAAAAATAATGCTTCGGCTGATTATGAAAAATACGGAAAAGTATCATCTTTATTCGGGTTATTTGTCGGAGCATCTGTTTTTATCTTGTTTCTTTAAAATGCGAAAGGTTTTCTTTGTAAAAGATTAATGACAGACAGATATGGAATTGGATTTAATTTTTAAAATAGCCGCAATCGGCATAATAGTGGCAACGCTTAATCAGCTTTTGAATAAAAGTGATAAAAGTGAATACGCCACCCTCATCACAATCGCAGGTATAATAATTGTTCTGCTGATGATAATTCCGAAAATCGAGGATTTATTCGGCAGTCTGAGGAATATTATTGAATACTGATGCTTATTAAAATAATTTTCGCAGGAATTGTATTATGTCTTATAAATATTTTTCTTAAAAAGCAGTCAAACGAGTTCGTTCTACCTGTTGAAATAATTTTTCTCACGGTAAGCACCTGGATTATTACAGAAAGTTTCCAGGATGTTTTTTCGGGAATATATGATATAGCTACGCAGATCGAGTACGGTGAAGAGATAATTTTTTCTTCAGTTAAAGGTGCAGGTATATGTCTTATAACCAAGTTTTCATCAGATATCTGTGTCGAAAACGGAAACAGGCTCGTAGCAGATGTTATTGAATTTACAGGAAGGGTAACGCTGTCACTTATCGCTGTTCCGTATATCGAGTCGATAATGAATATAGCACTGTCGTTTTTGAAATGAAAAAAATTATAACTCTGTTTTTGTTGATAATGCTGTGTACGGTTACAGTTTTACCTGTGTCAGCCACGGATATGATTAGTGAAGATTTGTCAGAAAAACTTTTTTCAGGTATGAATCAGGAGATTTACGATACTCTTGAAAATTTTGGTATCACTGCAATTGATTATGAAAAAATTTTTGATGTTTCTGCTGAAAATCTGTTTTTATACTTTAAAAATACCTTTTCGGATTATCTGAGCGGAAGCATTAAACTCTTTTCTAAAGTTTTCAGTGTAATAATTATTGCAGGCACATTGACTTTTATTATTGATGAAAAAAAGTATAAAGACATAATTAATATATTGTTAATCCCTGTTATAACCATAATAATCGTCGAAGAGTTAAATCTCTGCATAAGCTCAGCTCTGACTCTTATCAGACTTAACGGAGATTTTATGCTGACTTTTGTACCGGTCTATGCTATCGCGATTGCGGTTTCCGGAAATCCGGCTACTGCACTTACATACAATACAATGGTTCTTGGCTTTTCAGAAATAATATCAGCGGTTTTAAATTTCGGACTCACTGATATTATCGGATGCTATTTCTGTATAAGCATTGGTTTTTCTGTAAATAAGAGTGTAAACTTCTCCAGGTTTATAAGTGTCGTTAACAGGTTCGTGACTTTTTCGCTGGGACTTGTGTCTTCGGTTTTTGCGTCTGTGCTTTCGGTAAAAGGTATTTTTTCAGCGGCAGCAGATTCCGTTGCTGCAAAAGGAATAAGATTCGCAATCGGCAGTCTTATTCCTGTGATCGGTTCTTCTATAAGCGAAGCATATTCCACGCTTGCAGGAAGCATAGGTATCATTAAAAACTCTGTAGCTTTAGTAGGCATATTAGCTGTAATGCTTATAAGTGTTCCCGTTATTACAGAAATCGTACTTTTCAATATTTCTCTGAATACGCTAAGCTTTATCAGTGAATTTTTCGAATGCAGCGAACTTTCGGATTCTTTACGTGCTTTTGCAAGCGGTGTAAAGATTATTGGACTTATTGCTGTTTTTGAAGCATTTATTCTGATCATTTCTACGGCGATAGTTTTTGGGATAAAAGGTGGTTAAGATGAGCGGAATTAATATGTGGTGTAAACTTGTAGTTTATGTTTCGATGATATCTGCAATAGTAATGCTGATAATTCCTGAAAACAGTTTAAAAAAGGTTTTCCAAACTCTGATGACAGTCATACTGATATTTTCTTTGATGCATCCACTGAGTAATAACGACGGGATATATGTAAACTTTAATGACTTTTTTACATTACAAGATAAGAACGAAATTAAAAATGAACTTGCTAACTATAAAAATATGCCGATAGTTAATTCGGTGCAGTCGGAAACAGAAAAATATCTTAATGAAAAAATGAAGTCTTCAGGTGTTGATGCTGTTTGCAATGTAGTATGTTCTGTCAAAGATAATACTGTTTATGTAGATAAAGTAACTGTTGAAACACATATTGACGAAGGCGATAAAAAGCATATCCTGACAGTAATCAGGGAGATTTGTACAAATGAGTCTGAAATTATAATTAACGGTGAGAAATATGAGTGAAACTGAAAACAATAAAATATTTCAGCTTTATAACAAATTGAAGAAGGACAGAAAATCATTAATTATAATCCTTATTGGCTTTGCAGGAATATTGTTGATCTTTCTTTCAGAATTTACAACGGAAAATGAAATGCAAAATACTGAAATTCAGACTCATAATTTTTATTCAGCTGCCGTACAAAAAGAAGAACTGGAACAAATAATCAGTAAAATCAAAGGTGTCGGCAGAGTAAAAGTATTAATAACATACGAAGGTACATCAGAAAACATTTATGCCAGTGATTCATCTGAACAAATCAGAGGTGATGAAGCTAAAAAAGATGAGGAACACATAATTATTGACAAAGGCAATACAGAAGACGGTTTGCTTCTCAGAGAGATATTTCCGCGTGTAACAGGTGTTGCAGTTGTGTGTGAAGGAGGTGAAAATCCTACAGTAAAAAATGAAATAACTCTTATGTTAAAAGCACTGTTTAATATTAGCAGTAACAGTATAAGCATTTCAGAAATGAACAGTTAGGAGGAAAATATATGCTTATAAAAAAAAGACAGGTACTCACCGCTACGCTGGTGATCGCTCTGTGTGCGGCACTGGCTGTTAACTGGTATTTTACAAAGCCGACAAAAGATACAAATGAACCGGTAAGCAGCGCCGAAGAGGAGGTAACGGGAAATCTTGGAGATACATTGTTTGTTGCAGGTACAACTGCAGCTGATACTGATACCGATGAGACAGACGGTATCGAGAACACTGAGTCCGAATTAGTGAATAATGAAGTCAAAACAAGTGAAGAAAGTGCTGACGCAAAAGAGTATTTTTCGTCAGCTAAACTTAAACGCTCTAACGCTTATGATGAAGTTATAGAAAATATTGAAAGCATTTTAGAAAAAGATAACATACAGACAGCAGAAAAAAACAAAATTTCGGTTATGCTTTCCGACTATCAGAAGGATATGAAAGCGCAGACGGATGCTGAAAATCTTATCAGTGCAAAAATCGGTGCAGAGTGTCTTGTAATAATTAACGGTGAAAACTGTCAGGTTATTTTGGAAAAAAATACACTCAATGACACACTTATTCTGCAAATTACGGAAATTATCGAAAAAAATACGGATATTTTTTCAGAAAATTTAACAATAATTGAGCTAAAATAGTTGTAGGATTTTAAAAACTGTGGTAAAATATTACGAATAGTACAATATATAACCAACCTGATAACTGTGTTGGGGGAGGATGTTAATATGACAAGACACGAAGCAAGAGAGTTAGCGTTTGTTCTTATTTTTGAAAAGAGTTTTCAGGAGGATGTAACAATTGTCGAATTGATTGAAAACGCTCTGGAACTTGAAATTTTCCCTACGAATGCATTTGCTGAAAACCTAGCAAAAAAAGTATATGCTAATCTTGATGAAATCGACGGACTTATTAACGACAATCTGGTCGGTTGGTCCGCTAAAAGAATCTCTAAGGTTTCACGCGCTATTTTAAGACTTGCCGTCTGTGAACTCTTATACAGTGAAAATATGCCTGTAGGCGTTGCCATAAATGAGGCGGTTGAAATTGCGAAAAAATATGCCACAACCGATGATGCGTCGTATGTAAACGGTGTGCTTGGTTCTATTGCTAAAAAAATTAAAAAGTAATGGCTTATTTAGGCTTCGATACAAGTAATTATACAACATCTGCAGCTGTATATTTTCCTGATGAGAATAAGATAGTACACAGAAAAATGCTTCTGCCTGTGAAAGACGGAGAAAAGGGACTCAGACAAAGCGACGCTGTTTTCCACCATACTCAGCAGCTGTCCCGGGTGTGTGATAATCTGTTTTCAGATTGCAATTTTAAACTTGATTCAATAGGGGCATCTGCTTTCCCGAGGATGGCAGAAGGCTCCTATATGCCCTGTTTTCTCGTCGGACTTAACACGGCTAAAATTATCAGCACTCTTAACGGAATAAATCTTCACATAACTTCCCATCAGGTCGGACACATTCTGTCGGCACTCTACAGCGCTGATAGACTCGATCTTTTATCGGGAAGATTTATTGCTTTTCATGTTTCCGGAGGTACTACGGAAGCTCTTCTGGTTGAACCTGATGAAGCTGAAATAATCAAATGTACACTTATAGGCAAATCAGCTGATTTAAAGGCCGGACAAGCAATAGACAGAGTAGGAGTTATGCTTGGTATGAGATTTCCCTGCGGAGCAGAACTGGATGTTCTTTCGCGCAACAGTACAATGGACTATAAAATCAAACCTAGCATCAAAGATACAGAAACAAGCCTTTCCGGTGTAGAAAACAAATGCAGGCTGATGATCGAAAAAGGCGAAGCTCACTGTGACATTGCAAAATTCTGTGTACAGTATATTTCGGACTCAATAGAAAAATTAACAGAAAACCTCCTTTCTGAATACGGAAAACTTCCTTTGTTATATTCAGGCGGCGTAATGTCAAACAGTTATATGAAGGAACGTTTTCAGGGTAATTTCGGCGGTATTTTCGCTGCTCCTGAATTTTCGAGTGACAATGCAGCAGGTATAGCAATAATGGCATATATTAAGGAGAATAAAAATAAATGTCAACCATTTTAACTGTCAGTCAGATTAATACATATCTGAAGTCAATTATAGATTCGGATTTCAACTTAAAAAATATTTATGTAAACGGTGAGATATCAAATTTTACAAACCATTATCGAACAGGGCACTTTTATTTTACTCTCAAGGACGAAAACTCAGCAATTAAAGCTGTTATGTTCCGTACAGCTGCCCAAAGAGTCAGCTTCGAACCCGAAAACGGTATGAAGGTTCTGGTAAGAGCTAACCTCTCACTTTATGAAAGAGACGGTATATATCAGCTTTATTGCGAAGATATAATACCTGAAGGCGTAGGTGAACTGACACTTGCATTCGAACAGCTTAAAGACAAGCTGAGCAAAAAAGGTATGTTTGACGATGCAAGCAAAAAACAGTTGCCGCCTTTTCCGAATAAAATCGGTGTAATCACATCGCCTACAGGTGCCGCTTTACAGGATATCCTTTCCGTTCTGTCCCGTCGCTATCCTTCAGGTGAGATAATTTTTGAAGGTGTACAGGTCCAGGGCGAAAGTGCTGCAAGGCAAATATCAGATGCGATAAAAAAATTTAACCGCCTCAAAGGTGCTGATGTACTGATTGTCGGCAGAGGCGGAGGATCAATTGAGGATTTATGGGCCTTCAATGAAGAAGAAGTTGCTCAGGCTATTTTTGATTCTGAGATTCCCGTGATTTCTGCTGTAGGGCACGAAACCGATTTTACTATAGCGGATTTTGTGAGTGATATGCGTGCACCCACGCCTTCGGCGGCGGCTGAGCTTGTTGCTCCTGATTACAGGGAAATTCTTTACGCTGCCGATAAAATGCTTGACTCAATGACAGATGCTATAGATAGACTTATCAATAAACATACAATCGCTCTTTTGTCTTATGAAAAAACAATCAGCGAACACAGTCCGGAAAAAACTTTATCACTCTACACACAATGCCTTGAGGCATGTGAAAACAAGATAAAAAATATAATTAGTTCAAAACTCGAAAGTCACTTTACTTTATTGGCTAATTATTCTGCAAGACTTGAAGGGACAAGTCCCTTAAAAGTGCTTGCACGTGGCTACTCTTTTGTAAAAGACGACAACGGCTTCAACATAAAAACTGCTGATTCAGTCAAAATCGGCGACAATATACAGGTTGTTATGTCTGATGGTGAGCTTGAGTGCACTGTGGAAAATGTTAAATTAAAGTGATTTTAAATATATGAAGTTAAATTCTGAAAGGAAAACAGTAATGGAAATGTATACTCTTGACACTGCTATGATTAGACTTAAGGAAATTGCCGAAAGTCTTGAAAGCGGTGAATATGATCTTGAAATGTCAATCAAACTTTACGAAGAAGGAGTAAAAATTATTTCCTTCTGTAATAAGACCCTCTCTTCTGCCAAACAGAAAATTTCTGAGCTTACAGAAGAGTCTTCCGGTGAAAAATATGATGTATAACGAAAGATTAAATGAATATGTTGCCCTTATAAACAGTCGTCTCACCGAATTAATACCTGAGTGTGATTTCGGTGAAGATGTTGTTCACAATGCGATGAAATACAGCCTTTCAATAGGCGGTAAAAGAATCAGGCCTGTTCTCACCCTTGAATGCTGCCGTATATGCGGAGGAAATACAGCTGATGCTGTCGATTTCGCTTGTGCTCTTGAAATGGTGCACACTTATTCGCTTATACACGATGACCTTCCGTGCATGGATAATGACGATATGCGTAGAGGGCAGCCTTCCTGTCATATAAAATACGGTGAAGATTATGCTCTTCTGGCAGGTGACGGACTTCTCACCAGAGCCTTTGGCGTTATTGCCAACAGCTCAGTTGCGAAGAAAAATCCTATTGTTGCAATTAATGCCATATCTGCACTTTCCTATCTTGCCGGATGTAACGGAATGATAGGCGGCCAGGTTATAGATTTAAAGAACGAAGATAAAGTTGCTTCAATTGAAACGCTTGAAAGCCTCGACAGATTAAAGACCGGAGCGCTTATTAAATGTGCTGCTCTGCTTGGTTGCCTTTGTGCAAGTGCCGACGAACAAAATACTGCCGCTTGCATAAAGTATGCAGAAAAAATCGGGCATGCCTTTCAGGTGATTGACGATATTCTTGACGTTATCGGTGATGAGGAAAAACTCGGAAAACCCATCGGCAGTGACTCTGAAAACAATAAAAGCACCTATGTATCTTTGTTGGGCTTGGAAAAATCAAAGGAATTAGCCGATTCTTTAACTGCTGAAGCCATATCGTCCATTGATTATTTCGGAAAAGAAGCTGATTTTCTAAAAGAATTGGCCATTAAACTCACGAAGCGTTCAAATTGAAAGAGTGAAAAAGATGAAATTTGAAATCCTTTCAAACATCAACAGCCCTGCTGATGTTAAAAGCTTGAGCTTTGCAAATCTTGCTAAACTTGCTGAAGAAATCAGATTAAAGCTCATCGAAACCGTTTCAGAAAACGGCGGACATCTTGCACCTAATCTCGGCGTTGTTGAGCTAACCCTCGCAATGCACAGAGTTTTTAATTCTCCTCAGGACCAGTTTGTTTTCGATGTGGGCCATCAGTGTTACACTCATAAACTTCTTACAGGCAGATATGAGAATTTTTCTTCTCTTCGTACCAAGGGAGGTATTTCAGGCTTCTGCCGTCCTACTGAAAGTGAACACGATACATTTTTCAGCGGCCATAGCGGTACTTCCGTATCAGCGGGTCTGGGACTCGCTGAAGCTAACAGAATCTCTGATAATAATAACTGCGTCGTAACTGTTATCGGTGATGGCTCTTTTACCGGCGGAATGGTATATGAAGCTCTTAATAACGGCGGCAGAAGCGATGCTAAACAGATAATAATTCTCAATGACAATAAAATGTCTATTTCCGAAAATGTCGGTGCCTTCGCTAAATATCTTGCCGTAATCCGTTCACGTCCCGGATACTACAATTTTAAAGCAAACACAGAAAAAGTTTTAAGTAAGATCCCTTTAGGTGAAAAAATAGCTAAAGAAATCTACAATATCAAAACAGATATAAAAAATAAAATATATAAGCAGAGTACGTTTTTTGAGGATCTTGGTTATCGCTATATGGGCCCCATTGACGGTCATAATATCGAAAATCTATGTGACGCCCTCGAAAGCGCTAAAAATATTAACACACCGGTTCTTCTTCATGTAATTACTGTCAAGGGAAAAGGCTACGGTCATGCCGAAAAATCTCCCAGTCAGTTTCACGGTATTTCACGCTTCGATGTAGAAACAGGTGAGCCGATTTCTTCATCTGAAAACTTTTCCTCGAAATTCGGTGAATATCTTACTAATCACGCAAACAGCGACAAAAGTATATGTGCTATTACAGCTGCTATGGGTTTAGGAACAGGGCTCGATGAATTCAGCAAATCGTTTCCTGAACGCTTTTTCGATGTAGGTATAGCAGAAGAACACGCCGTAACATTTTCATCAGGTCTTGCCAAAAACGGTATGAAGCCTGTATATGCTGTTTATTCTACCTTCCTTCAGAGATGCTACGATCAGATAGTACACGATGTTTCTTTACAGAAACTTAAGGTGATTTTCGCTATAGACCGAGCAGGTTTTGTGGGTGAAGACGGTGAAACCCATCACGGACTTTTTGATGTGAGCTTCCTTAACACCATCCCTGATATAAAAGTTTATTCACCCTGCTGCTACAAATCACTATATGCCGATTTAAGCAGCGCTCTCTATGCGGACGAGTATTCCTCAGCAGTGCGTTATCCCAGAGGCTCTGAAGCTGAAAATGTAAGCAAGCTGAAATTTGACGAGGTAGGTTACTCCTATTACGGTGAGGCTGATTCGGAAAAAATTATAGTAACATACGGCAGAACTGTAAGTAATGCAATTACTGCTGTAGATTCTCTTGAAGGTGTTTCGTTGGTTGCGCTTAATCAGATTAAGCCTGTTCCTGAAAATGCGTTTAACGCTATTAAAAACAAAAAAGAAATCTATTTCTTCGAAGAGGGAATGAAAAGCGGCGGAGTAGGTGAAAAACTCGGCTCAATGCTTATGGAGAAAGGCTTCGGCGGTAAATATAAAATCACTGCCGTTAATAATGAATTTGTAAGACAGGCAAGTATTTCTGATTTGCTTAAGGAATATCATCTTGACGCAGATTCTATGATAAAAATTGTAAGTGGTGAAGACTTGTGAAAGAAAAAATCAGACTTGATGTAGCCTTGTTCGAAAGAGGCTTTGTTGACAGCCGTGAAAAGGGCAAAGCTTTAATTATGGCCGGTCTTGTCTATGTTAACGGACAGAAGGAAACAAAGGCAGGCGCATCTGTAAAAAGTGAAGACTGCATCGAATTACGCGGCGAAAAAATGCCCTATGTAAGCCGCGGCGGATATAAACTTGCAAAGGCTATTGATGAGTTCAATCTCAGACTTGACAACTCAGTATGTATGGACATAGGTGCATCGACAGGCGGATTTACCGACTGTATGCTTATGAACGGCGCTGTTAAGGTATATTCAATTGATGTTGGTTACGGTCAGCTTGCCTGGAAGCTTAGGAATGACAGCCGTGTAGTCAATATGGAAAGAACAAATTTCAGATATGTGACACACGAGGAAATTCCCGAAGAAATTGACTTTGCCAGCGTGGACGTTTCCTTTATTTCGCTCAAATTAATTATTCCTGTTATGCGTAATCTGCTCAGAGATAAAGGCAGAGCGGTTTGTCTGATTAAGCCTCAGTTCGAAGCAGGTAAGGACAAGATAGGAAAAAAAGGTGTGGTCCGTGATATCGAAACACATTACGAAGTAGTACAGATGATATATGACTTCGTCCTTGAAAACGGTTTTTCCGTGCTTAATCTTGATTTTTCACCCATTAAGGGTCCTCAGGGAAATATCGAATATCTCATTTTTATTGAGAAAACCGAGAATCCCGAAGTATTTATCGATAAATCCGTAAAAGAAATAGTGGATGCATCCCACTTTAAACTTGACGGAGGTGAACAGTGATGACTGTCGCTTTCCACATAAATATTACACGCAAAAATGCTTATGAAGTAGCAGTCAGTGTTTACAGAAAACTTGTTTCATTAGGCGTGAATATTATTGTTATAGATGATGTTAAAGACGTGTTTGACTGTGAAGGAGCCATATTTTTACCGATTGATGAAGCGGTTTCATTGTGTGACGTGCTCGTAGCAGTAGGAGGCGACGGGACGATTATTCATTCGGCGCATATAGCCGCCTTATATGATAAACCCATTTTAGGCATAAATGCAGGGCGACTCGGTTTTTTGGCGGGAATTGAAAAGGAAGAATTAAGTCTTCTGCAGAATCTTATTGACGGTGATTATATTACCGATACGCGAATGATGCTTTCTGTAAAAAGATATGAAAATAATGAATTCATAAAGGAATATCTTTGTCTTAACGATGTTGTTGTAGCACGCGGTGCTTCAATGCACATGTGCGAAATAGAAACAGAAGGCGACGGAAGGAAAATCAGAAGTTATATTTCTGACGGTCTAATCGTTGCCACTCCGACAGGATCTACGGCATATTCATTATCTGCGGGAGGACCTGTTGTTGACACGGCAATTGAAGGATTGATTTTAACTCCTGTTTGCCCCCATTCGATTTTATCCCGATCAATGATTTTTAAAGCTGATTCTGAAATCGAAATTTCTGTCAAAAACGCTGAAGTATCGTTGCCGATTTTCAGTTGTGACGGTGAGGACGGAATTCCTATGAATGACGGAACGAAACTGCGTGTTACAAAGTCGGATAAGGTTACAAAAATTATCCGCATAAAATCTGACAGCTTCACCGAAATTCTTACCAGAAAATTAATAGAACGAAACGGATACTGATTTTCCGAATTCATAACATAAGAAAGGACAGCAGTGTATATGGAGAAATGCACTGCAGGTGAAAATATGAAAAAGAACAGACACGAGGCTATCCTCAATCTCATCAGCAAAGAGGATGTTGGAACACAGGAAGAGCTTATGATAAAATTAAATGAGCTCGGCTTTAAGGTTACTCAGGCTACAGTTTCGAGAGATATCAAATTTCTCAAACTGATTAAAACCCCTGTAAGCTCAGGTCAGTACAAATACTCCTATGTAAATAACGATTTCGAGGATTTTTCCCGCAAATATTATTCGATTCTTGCCCATTCGGTTACAGGAATAAATTATGCAGGTAATATGGCTGTAGTAAAGTGCTTTTCCGGCATGGCACAGGCTGCCTGTGCAGCTATGGATAATCTTTCTATCGATAAAATTGTAGGCACACTTGCAGGTGATGATACTATTTTCGTGCTCTGTAAAGACGAAAACGCCGCTAAGGAATTCAAAGACTGCATTGAAGAAATTTTAAGCAGTGCACAGTAAAATTATCCGAAAGGAATTTTAAAGTATATGCTTTCAAGTTTAAAAATTGAAAACGTCGCCGTAATTGAACACTCGGAAATTATATTCGATTCGGGACTTAATATACTTACAGGTGAAACAGGTGCGGGTAAATCAATTGTTATTGATGCAATAAATGCTGTTCTCGGTGAAAGAACCTCGAAGGACATTATCCGTAACGGAGCTGATAAAGCTAAGGTTACTGCTTATTTTGAAGATGTCCCTCCGCTGATTCTTTCGAAACTTTACGAATTCGGAGTTGATTGTGAGAGCGATAACAGCTTACTTATAACGCGAGTTATCAACTCTGACGGAAGAAACATCTGCAGAATCAACGGTAATAATGTCACGGTTTCTATGCTCAAATCCATAGGAAGAGATCTCATTACTATTTGCGGTCAGCACGACAGTCAGTACCTTCTTCAGAAAGAACATCACATTGATTTCATTGATGCTATGGCTGACTGTGATGAGCTTCTTGAGTCCTACAGAGAAACCTACAATGAATTAAAATCGGTAAAGAAACAACTGAAAAAACTTCTTAAATCCGAAGATGAAAGAGAACAGAGAATAGATTATCTTAAATTTCAGATAGATGAGCTTTCTGCTGCAAATCTAAAAATAGGAGAAAAAGATGCACTGACAAAAGAACGTGACAGAATTTCGAACCGTGAAGAAACACTGCGCTGTCTGAATACTATCGAAAGCCTTATTAACGGTGACAACGAGAGCAGGGGACTGAGTGAGGGTGTTTATGCACTTATTGAAAATTTGCAGAAACTATCTCGTTTTGACGAAAACTTTTCCAATTACGGAGAAAGTCTGGAAGAATTGAAATACATTCTTTCCGAATGCTTGTCACAGGCATCTTCTTCACTCGTAGCCTTTGATTCCGACTATGTCAATATTGACGGCATTGAGGCAAGACT
Organism: Acutalibacteraceae bacterium; assembly: GCA_045579865.1. Lineage (GTDB taxonomy): Bacteria > Bacillota > Clostridia > Oscillospirales > Acutalibacteraceae > UBA6857. Next base: position 10,468 of record JAZNMU010000163.1, on the reverse strand, counting down.
TGACGAAATATACCGTCTTTCACGTAAATATGGCGCTACCGAAGAGGAAATGCTTACTTATCTTGCGAAAATCGTCGAAGAATATAATTCACTTGTGTCAAGCGATGAGATGATTGATGAACTTCACGATAAGTATAATGAGCTTTCCAACGAGCTTTTCAAAAGAGGCTGTTATCTTTCCGACTGCAGAAAAAAGACAGCAATTGAATTTGAAGAAAAGGTTTCTACTGAGCTTCGGTTCCTCGATATGGCTGATGCCTGTTTCAGCGTGGATTTCAGGGAAGCAAACGCTACTGAAAACGGTATGGACGAGGTTGAATTCATTTTTTCGGCTAATGTCGGTCAGGACTTGAAACCTTTAGTTAAAATCGCCTCGGGCGGTGAGCTTTCCCGTGTAATGCTTGCCATAAGATGTGTTTTATCAGACTGCGATTCAGTAAATACTATGATTTTCGATGAAATCGACACAGGAGTAAGCGGTAGGGCAGCGCATAAAATTGCCTACAAAATGCACGAGCTTTCAAAGTCAAAACAGGTTCTTTGTGTTACGCATCTTGCTCAGATTGCCGCTTACGCTGATAACCATTTATACATTGAAAAGAATAAAACAAACGAAGGAACATATACCAAGGTTACTTCACTTTCCGAAAGTGAAAAGGTCAAAGAAATTGCCCGCATTATCGGTGGCGAGATCATAACAGCCACAACCCTTGAGTCGGCGCAGGAACTGATTGACTACGCTCACAGTAATTAATTTCTGTTTTCTATTGACAATATTTGTTTCTGTGTTAAAATATTAAGAAATGTAAATAATCTGAAAGGACGAATATAAAATGAAAATTTACGAAGAACTTGTGGCAAGAGGACTTATTGCACAGGTTACAGATGAAGAACAGATCCGTGATCTTATCAATAACGGTAAGGCTAAGTTTTACATCGGCTTTGACTGTACCGCAGACAGCCTTACAGCAGGTCACTTTATGGCTCTTACTCTTATGAAGCGCTTACAGATGGCAGGCAATACACCCATCGCTCTTATCGGCGGAGGTACTACGATGATCGGTGACCCCTCCGGCAGAACCGATATGAGAAAGATGCTTACAAAAGAAGATATAGATCATAACGCTGAATGCTTCAAGCGTCAGATGGAAAGATTTATTGAGTTCGGTGAAGGCAAGGCAATGATGATTAACAACGCCGATTGGCTTCTTAAGCTCAACTATGTTGATATGCTCCGTGAGGTAGGCTCCTGCTTCTCTGTTAATAATATGCTCCGTGCTGAATGCTACAAGCAGAGAATGGAAAAAGGTCTCTCCTTCCTTGAGTTCAACTATATGATTATGCAGTCCTATGACTTCTACTATCTTTTCAAAAATTATGACTGTAATCTTCAGTTCGGCGGCGATGACCAGTGGAGTAATATGTTAGGCGGTACTGAGCTTATCCGCCGTAAACTCGGTAAAGATGCAAACGCTATGACCATTACTCTTCTTACTGACTCACAGGGTAAAAAGATGGGCAAGACAGCAGGTAATGCTGTATGGCTCGATCCTAACAAAACATCTCCCTTCGAGTTTTATCAGTACTGGAGAAATGTTGCTGACTCTGATGTTCTCAAATGTATCAGAATGCTTACATTCCTTCCCATTGAAGAAATTCAGGCTATGGATAGCTGGGAAGGCAGTCAGCTTAATACAGCTAAGGAAATTCTTGCCTTTGAACTTACCAAACTCGTTCACGGCGAAGAAGAAGCAAAGAAGGCTGACGAAGCCGCAAAAGCACTTTTCGGTGGCGGAAGCAATACAGATAATATGCCCACTACAGCTCTTACAGCTGATGATTTTACTGATGGTGCTGTTTCTCTTATTGATGTGCTCATTAAAACGGGAATCATCAAGTCAAGAGGCGAAGGCAGACGTCTTATCGAACAGGGCGGTGTGTCTGTTGATGATGTAAAGGCAAAGAGCTTTGCTGATACTCTTTCTCTTGCCGACTTCGAAAAAGGTTATGTAATCATCAAAAAAGGTAAGAAAATCTTCCATAAAATTATTGCTGAATAAACTCTTTTAAAACGGGTTCCTTTAAGGAATCCGTTTTTTCACGGCAAAAAAACACCTTCCCATTTTCAAGGGAAGGTGTAATATATTAATCTGTTTGATTTAGACTTTCTTAAGCTTGAACATAACATGTGCACCGAGCATTGAGAGAACAACACCCACGGGAATAAGCACGCCTATACCGGGGTCTACGAAGAGCAGAAGTACGGTAACAGCAGCGATGGGGAATATAGAAATCTTCCAGTGCTTCACAAAATAAGTAGCAGCAAGAGAACCGAAAATGGTGTAGGTTACCTGCTGGAATGCGGGAGCAAAGGCTTCGCTTGCCATAAGCTTTGAAAAGTTCGGGTTAAGAGCAAAGATAACTACAAATACTGCAATAACAATTGTTGTAACAATAATAGAAGAGCAGATAGCGATAGTGGTGATAACCTCACCCTCTTCTGTGTTTGCCTTTACCTTACAGTTTTCCAGAGCGTTAAGAGCACAGGGCATCTTAAGGTTCATAATATTACCTGTAACGAATGAAAGATATGTACCACCGGCACCGAGCATAGGGGAATAAGCGATAACTTCAATAATACCGGTAGCAAAGAAGAAGGCAATAGAAGCGAGACCTTTTCCTACAACATCCATTCGCGGAGTTACGTTAAAATGTAAGCAAATAGCAACAGGGATGCAAAGGAAGAATATGAGAGCAGCGATAATCCAGATTCTGCCCCAGGTGTGTACTTTATCCATATAGGTTTTCATAGTGTAATTCTCCTTTTCTGTTAATAACGCCACTCAATGGCGGCAAGAGCGGGTGCAAACTGATTGACAAGAACAACGACAACCATAGCAAGCACCATACTCAAAGGCATCGAAAGAGCGTCAATCCAGTTTTTCTTGAGCTTTTTGTTAATAAGAGTAAAGAAAAGCATAAAGCCTATAGAAGCAACAAGAGCAGTAAGCGAAAGAACGCCTGCGCCATCACCGATAATAGCTTCTTTACTTGAGCCGGTACCTGCCAGACCTCTGCCGATAAATGCGGCGATAAGACCTATGAAAGCAGCAGCAGTCATAACATCCATCCAGGCGGAATTTTTATTGGCTACCTCAGTAACACCCTTCTGAATCTTTTTAAGAACAATTGGAATAAGAATGAGAGGTAAGCAACTGCCGATAGTCATAACTACTGCAATTTCTGCGAAAATCTGCGGATCTGTAACAGGGGATGCAATACCGCCTGTCATACCTGCTGCTTCGAGCGCAGCAATAGCGGCAGTAGTTTCATACTGAATAGCGCCGATAACCGTAAGTCTTATCCAGGGGAGAACATAGCCGAGTGCTACTGAAAGAGTGATTACCGTAACGGCGATACCGATTGCCGGTGCGAAAGAGAAAATTGCGCTTGAAGTGATAGCATTTTTGAGTTTTTCCTTAGTGATACCGAGTTCAAGACCCCTTGTCCATGACTTTTTCATAAAGAAAAGTGCCTGAGCACATACAAATATGATTACAGCCAGAATAATAAGGTACATAAAACCGTCTGATTTGAAATCTGAGAACATATATTTCCCTCCATTAAATTTTTTGTAATACTTTGTCAGATTACGTTATTGTAATAATATCATTTAATAATGAAATAGTCAACAAAATATCACGGAAAAACTTTGACATAAAAGAGATTTGTGGTATAATGATTAAGTATTTATCGATGAATAATAATTCACCTTTTCAAAGCATATATTTTACGGGTGATTATTATGAATGATACAAGTGAAAAAGATTATTATTTTCCTGTTCTTGTAAGTCAGATTGTGATTTTTATTCTGCTTACCGTGCTTATTTACTTTTTCGGTACACAGGGGGATTTCAGAGAAAACTACCTTTATCTTTTAAACAGAAACCTCGATTCTGTGGAAATCAGTAACGCTGTCGAAACCTTTAGAAAGCATCTCTATACCGGTGAGATTTTTACGTTTCTTAATATCAAGGACGATTTTCAGTCAGATTCAGAAGCAACTACATCTGAATATAACGGAGTTGGCGGAGCTGACATCGAATACAGGAAAGCTGCCGAAAACACAAGCTTTGCTCCTGTTTTTTCTACCTCAGAGATTGTTTCGCCCATTGAAAATGGCAGGTATACCTCATATTTCGGCTACAGAATAAATCCGATTACGGGTGATTACGGCTTTCACAGCGGACTTGATATCGCTGCTCCGAAAGGAACGAGGATACGGGCAGCATTTAACGGTAAGGTGATCAAATCTGGCTTTGATGCCCAGGCAGGAAATTATATGTATCTTTCACATGATGACGGATTCGTAACATTCTATTGCCATTGCAGTGAATTACTGGCAGAACAGGATGCAGTAGTGCGACAGGGCGAAACAATTGCTCTGGTAGGCTCTACAGGCTCTTCCACCGGTCCGCATCTTCACTTTGAGGTCAGAAAAGACAATATAAGATATAATCCTCTGTGGCTTCTCGATAAATGATTTTTCAGATTGGAAAAACAAGGTTCAGACTGTCTTTTTCTTTCGTTGCCCTTATTGTAACGATGATAATTCTTTGTGAAGAAAGGATAGTTCTCTGTTCTCTTGTTTCATCAATAGTACACGAATGCGGACATATTTTTTTTATGTATATTTCTGGTGACACACCCCGAAATATTGAATTTACCATTTTCGGAATACGCATAGACAGAAATAGCGGTGTCGGTGTATCATACTGTAAAGAAATAATCATAGCTCTTGGCGGTATTATCTTTAATATAATTTTCGCCGGTATATGTTATGTATTATATGTCGGAAATGCGTCAGAAAACTATCTTATTTTTTCGGTAGTAAACATAATTATTGCAGCTGTAAACTCGTTTCCGGTTTCCGTTATCGACTGCGGAAGAGCTGTCAGATACGCTTTCCTTATATATAAAGATAAAGAATCAAGTGAAAAATATTCTGACTGCATATCAAAAATATTTGTAATCATTTTTACTGTTGCATCATCATTATATTTTTTGATTTTCGGCATTAACATCAGTTTGTTTGCCATAAATATATATTTGATTTTAATAACTATCATAAAGAAATGGAGTTAAAAAATGATTAGTAAAGAAGTAGAAAAAATTCTCCCACTTGTCCAGAAACCGGGCAGATATACAGGCGGAGAACTTAACAGTGTCATTAAGGATAAAAGCAAGGTTGATTTAAGATATGCCTTCTGTTTTCCTGACAGTTATGAAATAGGTATGTCCCATCTCGGTATAAAGATTCTCTATTCCGTTGCCAATAGCAGAGATGATGTGTGGTGCGAGAGAGTTTTCGCTCCGTGGACCGATATGGAAAAAGAAATGCGCGAACGAAATATTCCGCTTTATGCACTTGAAAGTGGTGATCCTTTAAGCGAATTTGACCTTATCGGATTTACTCTTCAGTATGAGCTTTCGTACACTAATATTCTTAATATGCTTGATCTTGCAGGAATCCCCGTGAGAGCCAAGGAGAGAACTGACCTTACACCTATTATTGTCGGTGGCGGACCCTGCGCCTGTAACCCTGAGCCGATTGCCGATTTCTTCGATTTATTTATGCTCGGTGACGGTGAAGAGGTTACCAACGAGCTTATTGACCTTCTCATAACTTGCAAGAAAGAGAATACCCCTAAATCTGAGTTTTTAAAGCGAGCAGCACAGATTGAAGGTATTTATGTACCTTCTCTGTATGAGGTTGAATATAACGACGACAAAACGATTAAATCTGTAAGACCTACTAAAGGAGCACCCGAAAAAGTAACAAAGAGAATAATCTCTGACCTTGACAGTGTACACTATCCCGAAAAGTTTATTGTACCCTTTGTTGAGGTTGTACATGACAGAGTTGTTCACGAAATTCTTCGTGGCTGTATCCGTGGCTGCCGTTTTTGTCAGGCAGGTTTTTTATACAGACCTATCCGCGAAAAGTCCGCTGATACTATCAACACTCAGTGCAAAAAGCTCTGTGAGAGCACAGGCTACGATGAAATTTCACTTTCATCCTTAAGCACAAGCGATTATTCCCACCTTGAAGAGCTTATGGAGAAACTTCTTTCCTGGACTGAAGATTACAAGGTTAACATCGCACTTCCTTCTCTTCGTGTAGATAATTTTTCTGAAAAGCTTATGGGCTATCTGAAAAAAGTACGCAGAAGCGGTCTCACATTCGCTCCTGAAGCCGGTACACAGAGACTCCGTGATGCCATAAACAAAAATGTAACCGAAGAAGAGCTTATGAACACAGCGAGACAGGCTTTCTCAGGTGGATGGACAGCTGTGAAGCTTTATTTTATGCTCGGATTGCCGACTGAAACCTACGATGATGTAGCAGGGATAGCAGACCTTGCACAGAAGGTGGTTAATGAATTTTACAGAAATCCTGATAAACCCAAGGGAAAGGGTGTACAGGTAAGTATCAGCGTTTCTTCCTTTGTACCGAAGCCTTTCACCCCTTTCCAGTGGGAAGCACAGGATACAATGGACGAGCTTATCAGTAAGCAGAATCATCTTCTTTCTTCTGTTAAAACAAAAAAGATAAGCGTAAGCTATCACAAGGTAAACATCAGCTTCCTTGAGGGAGTTTTCGCACGCGGTGACAGAAGACTTTCCGATGTTATAGAATACGCCTGGAAGCACGGCTGTAAATTTGACTCCTGGGATGATAATTTCCTTTTTGATGTATGGCTTGAAGCGTTTGAAAAATGCGGTGTCGAACCTCTCTTTTATTCAAGCAGAAAAAGAAGCTATGATGAAATTCTTCCCTGGGACCATCTTGACTACGGCATCAGAAAGGATTTCCTAATAAGCGAAAGCAAAAAGGCTTATGAAAACGAAACAACCCCACACTGCAAAATTAAGTGTGCAGGCTGCGGTACAAATATGCTCAACGGAGGTAAATGCGATGCGATGCGTAAGAGTATGGTTTAAAAAAATAGGTATGAGCCGATATGTTTCTCACCTGGATCTGATGCGTGCAATGACAAGAACCTTAAGAAGAGCAAATGTACCTCTCTGGTATACGGAGGGCTACAATCCACACCCGTATATTACATTTGCACTTCCTCTTTCTCTCGGAATGGAAAGCCTGTGTGAAAGTATGGATATGCGAATAGAAGGGGATAGCACCAACGAAGATATATTCAATATGCTTAAGGATACGATGCCTCCCGGAATAGAGCTTATCAAAGTCACTGATCCTGTTTATGATCCAAAGAAAATATCTTTCGGCGAGTTTGATATTTTCTTTGACTGTGAAAAGAACGCAGAGGAAACCGTATCACTTATAAAGGATATACTTTCAAAGGATGAGCTTATCGTTCAGAAACTCGGCAAAAAAGGAAGGCATAAGGTGCTCAAGGATATCAATCTTATCGAATTTATTAAGGATTATTCCGTATCATCCTTCGGTGAAAGAGTAAAGCTTACCGTCACTCTACCTGCAGGCAGCACAACAAATGTTAATCCCTCACTTCTCGCCGATGAGATACAGAAAAGAGCAGATAATGTTTCTTATTCTCTGATAAGAAAACAGCTTCTTACAGAAAATATGGAACAATTTGTATAAAACAGGTATAATTACGGAAATCACTTGATTTTTTTAATGTGTTCTGTTATAATGTTATGGAATTTTTAAGCATTGGAGGAAATTAAAAATGAATTTATTAACTGCTACTGCTGCACAGGGTGGCTCATCAAGCTCAATGATCATTATGCTTGTAGGTATGTTCGCAATAATGTACTTCCTTATGATCCGTCCCCAGAAAAAGAGACAGAAGGAAGAACAGGCTATGCGCGATGCTGTTGAAGTAGGCGATGAAATCACTACTATCGGTGGAATTTGCGGTAAGGTTGTAACAACCAAAGAGGATTCTCTTATCATCGAAACCGGCGCAGACAGAAACAGAATGATGATCAAGCGTTGGGCTGTTCAGATTAACAATACTGCTACCGAAAGAATGCAGGCTGAAAGAGAAGCTGCAAAGGCTGCTGCTGAAAAAGCAAAGGCAGAGAAGAAAGCTGCAAAAGAAAAGAAAGATCTTGACTGATCCGTCATAAAAAAGTTCCCCTTTTCATATTCATTAGTAGTGAGTATGAAAGGGGATTTTTTATGCAGGGCAGAAAAACAGCTAACAGCAGCAATAATAAAATTAAAGATTACCTGAAAACACAAATAGTAAATTCATTGATTTATTTAGCAGTGTTTCTATTTTTTTGCGTAATATCTGTAGGTGCAGATATTAAAACAGACCATATTGTTTATATTTCGATGTGTTTTGTCAGCTTGTCATCATTTTTAGTCGGATTTATCTCAGGAATTAAAGAAAGAAAAAACGGTATGTACAGAGGTATTATAAGTGCTTTACCGTTAAATTTGCTTCTAATAATTATATCGCTTGTTCTGACTGGCTTTAAACCGGATATATGCTTTGTGTTCACTGTAGTTGCTAGTTTATTAATGTCAGCGGTCGGTGGTATAGTTTCAGTTAATATCAGACTGAAATAAATAGGTAGAAAATTATGAAAATCAACGCAGTTATTTCACCTTATATAATAAAAAGAAGCAGTGAAGAAAAAGACAGGGTTCAACTGATAAACTTTGCTGTAATTGCATCTGCTTTAGTGTTCGGCACAGTGGCCTTCATATTTGGGGAAGATTATCTTTCAGAAGATATGCTCAAGTCTTTCAGAGAGTTTTTTTTGCATTTCACTCAAAGCACATCTTTGGAAATTTTCACCGGTTTACTCTTAGCGCATATCCCTTATATTATACTTATGATTGTTTTCGGGAACAGTGCTTACGGACTTAGTTTCATAATAATTCTGAGTTTTATCAAAATTACAGGTCTTAGTATGTTGAATGCACTGATATATTCCGAATACGGTCTGAAGGGTATAGAATATGCCCTGCTGGTGTTTTTTCCTGGGAAATTTATTCTGATATTATCTGTACTGATTATGATGAATTTCTGCATTTATAATTCAATGCATGTAAAAGGTGCTTTAAAAGGGGAGTGGAAAAACAAAGACAGCGGTACACTTTACATTACTAAAGCTGTAACGGCTGTCTTGCTGTTCATATTATCGTCTGTAATAGACTGTTTTTTTACCGCGAGTTTTTCATCACTATTCAGCTTCTGATGAATCGAACTCTTTGCTGAGCGGATTTTTTTTTGCAGCTTCACGGAGCTGTTTGTTTTCGAGATGAGTATAAATTTCTGTGGTAGCGATTGCCTCGTGTCCCAGCATTTCTTTAAGCACAAGAACATCGACATTTCCGTGCTGATACATAAGGGTGGCAGCGGTATGCCTTAGCTTGTGACATGAATAGTGCTGTCCGTCCAGGCCTATGACCTCAAGATAGTGATAAACCATCAGTTGAACCGCTTGTCTTCCCATACGCTTATTGAGCCTGCTTATAAACAACGCATTTCTGTCATCGCCTTTAAGATTATTCTGCGGACGCACCTGAAGATAAGCAGTCAAAGCATCAACGCAAGCTTTATTTAGATATATCTTCCTTTGTTTGTTGCCTTTTCCTGTTACGACCATTGTTTTCTCGGTTAAATTTACATCCCTGATGTTAAGTCCGACTAATTCAGCAAGTCTCAGACCACAATTAAGAAACAGTGTAAGAATGCAATAATCGCGGGTTTTATTCGGACCTTCTACACTGTTAAGCAACTGAATGCTTTCTTCAAGAGTAAGATAACGGGGGAGTTCCTTTTTTCTTTTTGCCACCTCCAACTGTGAAACAGGATTAACATCAATATAATGCATTTTATCCGAAATGTATTTGAAAAAACCTCGTATGGAGGAGGCTTTTCTTGATCTAGTAGTGGTGTTATTAGAACGGTTGGCTGCACAGTATATAAGAAACTCGTTCACATCCTTTAGTGAAATTTTCGAAATAAGATCAACATCTATATCAGACATATCAAAATTTTTTTCTAATTCATCGGGGGATTGGAGACCTTGTTTACTTGCAACAATATATCTGAAAAATAATCTTAAATCAGATACGTATTCATTAACGGTCTGAGTACTTCTACCTTTAACGATACTCAGTTCACTTATATATTCATTTACAAGATCAGGCAATAAACTTCTGTCAATATAATCAGCCATAAAATTAACTCCTAAATTTATATGTATCAACTATACAAAATTTTTGAATGCTTTGTCAAGTGTTTTAAAATATAATCTTTTCATAAAAGACCGTTTAATAGAAATTTTTAAATCGAGGCAACCATCGAAATAAAATATTCTATCAAATGACACGTTCTAAAATTCATCATAGCTTCTAAAAACATTTGATAATTTATACTTTTCAATACATTATATCATTAAAACTTATTCAATTCAATTTAATAAAAATTATAACAAAGCAATG
>JAZNMU010000162.1:0-3670 GCA_045579865.1 Acutalibacteraceae bacterium | reverse complement strand
GACTAATGAATGGCTTGAATACAAGGCATATACAGACACTCACGTTTTCCTTGCGGAGAGTAAGCAATCTACTGCTTTTATGGGCAGGTTTTCAACTACTATTATCAAAAAGAACAAGGGCTTCAACCGAATATTTACTATCCTTGCAAGAGGTTATCTTTTTCATAATGCTGACGGTACTCTTCGCACTGATGATCCTTATGAGAAAACGGAAGAAGCACGACGTTTCTTATGTGCTTGGTGCAGTCTGCCTTATGAAGCAGTAACAAACAAGGCGTTGACATTTCACACATCTTTTCCTGAGCTTCACAGCGAGTTTCCCAGTATTGTTGATGAAAACGGTGCAGGGTGGTATTACAGATACTTGCATTCTCTTTCCGGTTACATCAAGAAAAACAAAGAGGATATTACAAAGAAGCTTCATTGCTTTGCCGAAAAGAAGACCTTGTCTGATATTGAAAGCAAGTGGAGCAGAAAGCTGATACAGTTTCAGTATTCGATTTACAACGACAGGTCTTCTGCAGACTTTCCGTTGCTTTTTGACACAGCTATTGCAGATGCACTTGTTCTCGGACCTTTGCGTACCGCGGCGGTTGTTCTTACTGATGAAACGCTTTATAAAATCAAGGCATACAATGCGGATGCGAAAACCGAAAGGCTTATGATAACTCTCACGGAATACTACATCGCAAACAAAGAGCCTGATTCTGATTGGGTGATTATGCCAAGGACTAATATCTCTGCTTATCTCGGCTCCGCATCATATATGGAAGCATACGAAAGCAGGATCCCCGAAGGGTTTATGGAGAAAAAGCCTGAAATGGGCGGTGTATCTTCGGTAAAAATTAATATATAACGAAAAAACCTCCTTGAATCGGTGTGAGCCGAGGCAAGGAGGTTAATTTTTATCTCTACAAATAACAAAACCACCGAGGATTTTACTCCCCGGCGGTTAGTTTATTTATTGAGTTTTAGTTTACCAATGAGTAACTCCGCAATCACAAGACTACTGAGCCCAATCAAGTTGATAGAAGTTTTCAGCAGAATTGTAATTCTTCGAAACCGATTTCCGTTCTCATCTGTTCCGACAAAAGAAAGAATTCTTTCGTTTTCAGCACCGTTGGTACATGTTATGCCATTTTCAGCACTTCTTCTATAGGCCCTCTGAAGCACTCCTGCTCCATAGGAATTTCATCATTTAAATTATTGATAAATGAATTGAATTTATCTGCCTTGAGAGAAACAGGAAGCTGATATTTTGTTACAAGCTCAATTACCGCTTCTCTCTTATCGCGGTTAGTTCTTGCGGTAAAGCTTTCAAAAATAACTTCTGCTGAATCCTTGGGTGAAACACCGTTAAGAGTGATTTCAATTCTGTTCTCTGTCTTTTTGATTTCAGCATTTGCTTTCTTGCCGTTTACCTTTACGCTGATATACTCAGCATCAGCCACATCCTCAAAAATGAGGGTGTAGTTTCTTTCACAGGGTATCACTGTACAATCACCCTCTGCGGCGCAGATATCGAATTTAAGGGTATTGTTCTTTTCGCTGACAGTATATTTTGTGATGGCAAAGATGCCATTTTTGAACTCATTGCTGAAGCCGTCGTCCTCGTAAAGTTCAAAGGTGTTATTACCTCTGTAAATGTGCAGAACCATATCACTTGGATTTTCACTTGAATTATCTCTGTCATTTGCCGAGAGAGGTATAATTGCTCCTTCTTTAGCAAGAACAGGAATGCTTTCAATGCCGCGGTACATTGTGATTTTCTGACCGCCGTTATAAATTGCACCTGTGTAAATATCTGTCCATCTGCCGTCGGGAAGCCATACCTCTGTTGATGCAAGATAGGTTTTTGAATTTATCTTTCGTGTTATAGGTGCAACCATAAGCTCTGAGCCGAAGAGATACTGATTTTTAACCTCATACGCCTCCGGGGCCTCAGGATATTCATAATACATAGGCTCGCAGAGTGCTATACAGTTCTTATGTGTACGGTAATTCATTGAGTAAAGATACGGGATAAAGGAGTGACGCTGACGAAGGCAATCAGTAACAATAACCTCAGCCTGAAAATTATGCTTCCAGGGTTCTTTACCCATAAATTCATTGTTTGTTGAGTGAAGCCTCATAATCGGATTAAAAAGGCCGTACTGCACCCATCGTATGTAAAGCTCATCATCCTTGCTTTTTCTCATATGCCCGCCAATGTCGTGGCTCCACCAGGTATAGCCCACATTAGTGGCAGTATTGGTAAAATAAGGCTGGAAGCGAAGACTTTTCCAAGAAACATGTGTGTCACCTGAAAAGCCGAGAGGATATCTGTGAGAGCCTACCTCAGCAAAACGGGAGAGAATAAGAGGTCTCTTTTCTCCTGTTTCATTGGCAAGCGTATGATAATGGTTGAGTGCCCAGAGAGGGTCAAGGTTTTTCATCTTTGAGTTTTTGCCCTGTTGCCAGTCAATCCACCAGAAATCAACTCCGTCATTTTCGTATGGCTTGTGGATAAGATTAAAATAAGCATCTACAAATTTCGGGTCTGTAATGTCAAACTCTACTGTTTTTCTTGTAGCAGGGTCCACACCCATAGCCTTTGCCACATCTTCATACATATCCTCGAAAAAACGTATGCCCTGAGCAGGATGAAGATTAACAGTTATGCGAAGATTCTTATCTTTAAGCCACTTAAGGAATTCCTTGTAATCGGGGAAAAGTTCTGTATTCCAGCTGTAACCTGTCCAACCGTCGCCTTCAAAAGCAGTGCCGTCAGAATTGCCAAAACGTTTCTTTACATCTACCCAGTGCCAGTCCATATCTATAGTAGCAACAGTAAGAGGAATTCCTTTATCGATGAATTTCTGCATAAGGTCTTTGTATTCCTGCTGAGTGTATGCCTTGTATCTGCTCCACCAGTTACCAAGGCAGTAACGGGGTACAAGAGGAACCTGACCGCAAAGTGAGAAGAAATCCTTAAGACAGCCTCTGTAGTCGTGACCGTAGGCGAAATAATATTCATCCTTGGTCACCATTCTTTCGCCGATAGTGCCGTCCTCATTGAGAATAAGGCTCTTACTGTCATCAATGACGGAAACACCGTCCGTTGACATAAGTCCGTTTCCGATTTTTGTTCTGCCGTCAACATCGTCAAGAGTACGGTATGTACCCTTGAGGTTGCCGCTTTTAAATTCCGAAACTTTTTTCCCACCGACAAGAGAAATGCTTGCCATTTTTCTTTTAGCGGTATCATATTCAAAAACAGTATCAGAGGTTAAAATAATGACCGTATCACCGTTTTCTTTTATATCAAAGTCCGGTTTATCGAAATTTCTGTTTATAACGGACTGTGTAGGTTCATCGGTAAAGATACCGTTTTTGTTATATTCGACTCTCAGGAGTCTTGATGTAAGAACAGAAAATCTTATGTTGTTTTTTATAAAAACAAATCTTTCGTCAGTTTTACTGTCCGACTTCCATCCGAATGTTTTTAAAAAGTACTCTGTTGTGTTGTTCATAGTTTTACCTCTTTTGTTCAATCATTTGTTCAAAGAGCTTATAGAAGAGTTCAGTCATAGAGAAATGTTATGTACTAATTTAAATCAGAGTTTTAAATTCTTCATAAGCCTTGGGGTTAGCAAAAATAATATCATTGGGGGTTGAAAGACTGATTTCT
>JAZNMU010000161.1:0-5591 GCA_045579865.1 Acutalibacteraceae bacterium | reverse complement strand
AATCAATAAGTGATAGCCCGCCAACTTAGTCTCCCTCAGCCTCACCCTGAAAGGAAATTCCCCTATCAGGGGAAATGTCGCAAAGCGACAAAAGGGTGCCGGTCTCCCGGAGGGAAAGGTGGCGGCGTAGCCGACGGAGAGGTCCGTAGGGACACAATGTATTGTGTCCGCCATACACCCATCTGACTGCACTGTCGTTTTGAGCGCAGTGAAAAATCTTATATAATTTGCTCTTTTCCTTCACCACACGATTATCTCTGCGGAGAAAACATAAATATTATATCGCGGTAAACCTGCGACCACAATTTTGCACTTTGCATTTTGCATTCACAAAAACTCTCGGCTCTCGGCCCTTACTATAAAAGGAGGTAATAACTATGTTATGTCAGAACTGTAAAAAAAGCGAAGCAACCACTCATATCAAGCGTGTAATCAACGGTGAAGCCACCGAAAGCCATCTCTGCTCATCCTGTGCACAGAACTCAGGCTACAGAGATCTTTTCGATGATTTTTCCTTTAATCTCCCCGGTATATTCTCTTCATTCTTCGGAGATACGGCACTTTCTCTCGGTGAAAGCAGACTTGACCGCTGTGAAAAATGCGGCTGCTGCTTCGACGATATTATCAAAACAGGTACCGTAGGCTGTGCCGACTGCTATGAGAAATTTTATAACAAGCTCCTGCCTTCCATTCAGAGAATCCACGGCAAGGCAAAGCATTCAGGCAAGGTGCCTCCCGTTCACGAGGAAGAAGTCGCAGTAAAGGAAAAAACTGCCGAAGAAAAAATAGCTGACCTTGAAGCGGAAATGCAGAAGGCAGTAGCCGAGCAGAACTTCGAAAGAGCGGCAATAATCAGAGACGAAATAAAGAAAATGAAGGGAGAAAACTGATATGAACAATGAAAACAATTCTGCAGTAATGTCTGATGTGGTTTTATCTACCCGTATAAGACTCGCACGAAACCTTAAAAAGTATCCCTTCCCCGCACGTCTGGACAGAGATGAAAAAAAGGCTGTCTGCACTCTTATCAGAGAAACTCTTGACGGCGAAAAGCTCAACTATATCGATATGGAAGCACTCTCATCCGTAGAGGCAGTGTCACTTGCCGAAAAGCACCTTATCAGTGCAGAGTTCGCCTCAAACGGTACGGGCAGATCACTTCTCCTTTCGGAAAATGAGGATGTAAGCCTTATGCTCTGCGAGGAGGACCACATCCGTATTCAGATTATTGAGGCGGGTCTTTCTCTCGACGAAGCATATAAAAAGGCCGACAGAATAGACAGTATTATCGAAAACAGACTTACCTATGCATTTGATGAACGCATAGGCTATCTTACCCAATGTCCCACAGATTTAGGCACAGGAATGAGAGCCTCGGTGCTGCTGCATCTGCCTGCTCTTTCACGTAAGGGCGCAGTAAGAAATCTTACTACCACCGTAGCCAAATTAGGTCTTACCCTTCGCGGCTCTTACGGTGAGGACGGTGAAATTTTAGGCGACATTTATCAGCTCAGCAACCAGGTTACCTTAGGCATTTCCGAAAAGGCAGCCCTTCAGAATCTTAACTCCATCGCTCTGCAGATAGCTACTCAGGAAAAGCAGGCGAGAGCCGTCCTCATAAGAGACGAGGATTTTATGGACACGATTTTCAGAGCCTACGGTATACTCAAAAGTGCCTATAAGCTCACCTCAAAGGAGCTTACAAACCTTATCTCTTATGTGCGTTTAGGTGCCGCCGAGGGACTTTTTGACATCCCTGCGGAAAAGCTCAGCGCTCTGACGGCAGAGCTTCAGCCGGCTACTATGAACACACAGAGTGAAGCTCCTCTTACCCGCTCACAGCGTGACATAAAGCGCGCAGAAAGAGTAAGAGAAGCATTAGGTTAAATCTTAAACGGGACGTTAGTAAAAAACGTTCCGTTTTTTTAATTGCGAAGTGCAGAGTGCAAAGTGCAAAATGCAAAAAGGCGTGTAAGATTTCGTTAATGAATAAGTGATACACCGCCACTTAAAGTAGCATCGCCTTTCAGGAGAGGTGGCAACCGACAGGTTGACGGAGAGGTCCGTCATACACCCACCTAACTGCATTGTCATTTTGAGCGCAGCGAAAAATCTTTTACAATTTACTCTTTTACCTTCACCACACGATTATCTCTGCGGAAAGCAAGGTAAAAATTATACCACGGTAAATCCGCGACCACAATTTTGCATTTTGCACTCTGCACTTTGCATTTATTTATAAGCAAGGAGGATTAACTATGTACAAATTCACAGGCTTTACAGAAAGGGCAAACCGAGCCCTCAATTCCGCTGTGGAAATAGCGGAAAATTTCGGCCACACATACATCGGAACCGAGCATCTTCTGGCAGGAATAGTCAGAGAGGATAACGGTGCAGGTACATCTGCCCTTATTTCAAAGGGTGTAAACTATCAGCGTGTTCTGGAGCTTATAAAAAAGAATATCGGTGTGGGTATTCCCACGGTGCTTTCTCCCGATGACTTTTCGCCTCGATGTAAGGGCGTTATCGAGCTTTCTGTCTCTCTGGCAGGGCGGGAAAATTCGGGTTATATCGGCACGGAGCATCTGCTCTGCGCTATGCTCAAAGAAAACGACAACAGTGCCTGTTTTCTTCTTTCGCAGATGGGTCTTTCTCCCCATATTCTCTTAAGTCAGGTGCGCTCAAACACCACAAACAGCTTTCAGGGAAGATTTTCCGAAAAGAAAAACACCGAAAAGGAAAGCACGCCGAATCTCGACAAATACGGTCAGGACCTTACAGATAAGGCGGGTAAGGGAGAAATCGACCCTGTTATAGGCAGAGAAAAGGAAATCGAAAGAGTGATACAGATTCTCTGCCGAAGAAATAAAAACAATCCTTGCCTTATCGGTGAGCCTGGTGTAGGCAAGACAGCCATAGCAGAGGGTCTTGCCCTGAAAATCGCAAAGGGTGAGGTGCCCGAGCTTTTAGCGGATAAAAGAATAGTCAGTCTCGACCTTACGGGAATGGGGGCAGGCACCAAATACCGGGGCGACTTCGAGGAAAGAATCAAGCACTGCATCGACGAGGTAACCAAAAGCAAAAGGGTTATTCTCTTTATCGACGAGGTGCATAACCTCATCGGAACAGGCTCTGCTGAGGGTGCCGTGGATGCGGCAAACATTCTCAAGCCCTCTCTGGCCCGAAGTGAATTACAGGTTATCGGTGCCACAACCTTAGAGGAATACAGAAAATATATCGAAAAGGATTCGGCACTGGAAAGACGCTTTCAGCCTGTCAGGGTAGGTGAGCCTACAGAGGAGGAGACCGTGGAAATCCTGAGAGGTCTGCGTGACAAATACGAGGCACACCATAAGGTGAAAATCACTGATGAAGCCATAACCGCCGCCGTGAAAATGTCGTCAAGATATATCAGCGACCGCTTCCTTCCCGATAAGGCAATAGACCTTATTGACGAGGCCGCTTCGAAGGTGCGTCTTGAAGCCTACATCGCTCCGCCTGAAATAAAAGAGGCAGAGGAAAAGCTGAAATCTCTGCAGGAGGAAAAGGCAGCCGCCATCAATAATCAGGACTTCGAGCGTGCGGCTGGACTTCGGGACAGAGAAAAGGAGCTTATGAGTGAAATAACCGTAGGCAGAACCCGTTGGAAGGAAGAAAAAAGAGCGGAAACAGGTACCGTTACGGCTAAAGAGGTAGCGAAAATTATCGCAGGGTGGACAGGTATTCCCGCTGATGAGCTGACCAAGCAGGAAAGTGAACGTCTTCTGAAAATGGAGGACATTCTCCACGAAAGAATTATCGGTCAGTCTGCGGCAGTAACTGCTGTTTCTAAGGCTCTGCGCCGAGGCAGAAGCGGACTCAAGGATCCGAAAAGACCCATGGGCTCCTTCATTTTTCTCGGTCCTACGGGTGTGGGTAAAACGGAACTTTGCAAGGCTTTGGGTGCGGCGGTTTTCGGCGATGAAAATGCCGTAATCCGTTTCGATATGAGTGAATTTATGGAAAAGCATAATGCTTCCCGTCTCGTGGGCTCACCTCCCGGTTATGTAGGCTATGAGGAGGGCGGACAGCTGACTGAAAAGGTGAGAAGAAAGCCCTACAGTGTCATTCTTTTTGACGAAATAGAAAAGGCGCACCCCGATGTTTTCAATATGCTTCTGCAAATCCTTGATGACGGTATTCTCACTGACTCTCAGGGCAGAAGGGTGGATTTCCGTAATACGGTAATTATTATGACATCTAATCTGGGCGCTAAGCTGATAGCAGGCGAAACAGGCTCGATAGGCTTTACGAAAAGCGCTCTGACTGACGATGAACGTATTTCACAGGCAGTGACATCAGAGCTGAAAAAAGCCTTCCGTCCCGAATTTTTAAACCGAATCGATGAAATTATCATCTTTAAGAAGTTAAAGAAAGAGGAAATAAAGCAGATAGCCGCAAATATGCTGAAAAATCTTAAGTCAAGGCTTTCCGAACTTGAAATCGAGATAGACTTTACTGATGATACAGTTTCATTTGTAAGTGATATGGGCTTTGACCCTCTTTACGGAGCAAGGCCTCTCCGCAGAGCAATACAGACGAAAATCGAGGATGTTCTCTCTGAAAAAATCCTGGACGGCTCTATGGAAAAAGGGAAAAGGTATGTATGCGATGTTAAGGACGGAAAAGTTACCGTGAATGCAGAATACAGAGTGCAGACAGCCGATAAGGCTTCGGTTTTATAAGCGGGTTTAATGATAAACCTTACTGTTTATTAACGGAGCTGTGCGTAGAACCCATCTGAAAAGCAGACAGAGCGGGAAGCGAATGTCGGAGCGAAGGTGCCTGAGGAGACGAAGCGCGAGGTGACGGCAGTCACCTCCATACCAGACAAAATATCTGTGCGATGAGGGAACAATGGCAGCGAGTTCCTTTTACAAGTTTTCATAAAAGCACTCTGTACGCTCACTCTGTCGGTAAGGCAGATGATAGAACTGAAAATAACGGTAGACTTGCTACGCTGTTTTTATTTCTACGGCAGACTAAGGTAGTAATGAAAATCAGCTTATTACACCTTACTCCGTTACTTTTCTGCGTTCGGACGGTTACCGACAAAAGAATGATTTTGGTTACTTTTGTCGAAACAAAAGTAACTCTGCGAAGCTATGTTCTCTTAATGCTTAATTAATCCATTAATTATAAACTACAGCAGTGATATAATATCAACGTTTTTTCCGCTCAGGCCGCTCGGGGCCTTTACTTTGCCCGGGGCGGCAAAGTAAACAAAGCGCCCTTTTTGCCTCGGGAAAATCCTTCCCCTCGGTGGCCGCCTTCGTGAACTCGGCGGAGATAAGGAGTTACCGTTGTAACATATTGTTTATGTTTAATTTCGTCCCGTTCAGAACCACAGTTTCGCAGTCTTTATCTTTCAGTAGCGCAAAACATCAGTATCTCATAGGACAGCGCGCCCGTTGGTTGCGCAGATAACCGATAAGGCTTTGGCTTTACAGGTAAGTTTAATGTAACCTTTAGTGCTTTTATGCAGATTAAATAATTATGTAGGGACATGGCGTGCCGTGTCCGCAAATCCACCACAACCTAACGGCATACAC
>JAZNMU010000160.1:0-58913 GCA_045579865.1 Acutalibacteraceae bacterium | reverse complement strand
GAGAGATTAGTAAGTAATGCACCGCAAATACCGCCGACTTGTTTAACACCAAAGATACTTCCACACAAAAGCCCTAATGCAATATTAAAAACAGCCATAGGTATTATGCCTATTATAGCATAAATAATGTTTACACTAACTGTCAACCCCAAAGGAATAGCGAACAGATAACAAATAATCGTTTGACCGACGGCAAAAGGTAAAAGTGGTAGCATATATCCGAGAATAAAATCAAAACCTGTAAGTGGTGTTGCGTATAATCTTTGCAAAAAAGCACTTTCTCGGTCTTTAGCAATCAGCGTGGCAGAGAAAAGTGTCATAAATGACAAACCGAATACCGTAATGCCGGGTGTAAGTGTGTCAATATCAAACAATTCTGCAGGGATATTTTTCTGCAAGCTACTCAGAAGTAATAGTAACACCAAAGGAAAACCGAGACCGAAAGCAAGATTTATCGGGTCACGCAGAATCTCCTTTGTACACCTTTTTGCAAATGTCAACATTCTCATAATGCACCCTCCTTCACTATAGAAACGAAGGCTGATTCAAAGTCATTTGCACCTGTCATTATCTTTAATTCTTCTGTAGTTCCTACAGCAAGAAGATTGCCGTCTTTCATGATACCTATACGGTCAGAAAGTGATTCTGCTTCTTCCATATAATGTGTTGTAAGAATAACGGTTACTTTGCCCTTCAACGAGCGAATCATATCCCAAAGCTCGTGCCGTGCAATAACATCTAACCCAAGAGTAGGTTCATCCAAAAAGAGAATCTTAGGTTCACTGATAAGTGCCATAGCAATACTTACACGGCGTTGCCATCCACCCGATAGCTTACCCGCCTTTCTCTTCAAAACAGAATCTACAGCAAATTGCTCGGTAAGCTCTTTGATTTTTGCTTTGCTTTTTTCTTTAGAAAAACCATGAATACCACACATTAATTCAAGGTTTTCCTTTACAGAAAGATTCGGAGCTACTGCAGTTTCCTGAGGTGATACACTAATCAATCGCTTAACCTGTTCGGGCTGTTTGGTTATGCTGTATCCACCTATAAATGCATCGCCATCCGTTGGTTTTGTTATACAGGTTAACATCTTAATCGTTGTGGTTTTTCCTGCTCCGTTAACACCTAACAGAGAAAATAGTTCCCCTTGATGTATTTCTAAATTGAGCTTATTCACGGCAGTAAGATTTTTGTATCTTTTGACAAGCTCAACTGCTTTTATTTCTTGCATTTACGTTAGCCTCCTTTTTATTTGCAGTACCATCATAGCAAATGTAAAAGAGGAAATGTTGATTTTTATCTAATCGGTCATTTATCGTATCTCATCGGTTATAAAAAGTATATCACATTAACACCCTATATTTCAAATTACATATCCTTGTGCTTTAAGGTTCAGTGCGAGGATTTTTTGAATGCAAAATTTTTAAGTAAAGGAAGTGAAAAATGCTTTAGCAACTTTTTAAAACTCAAAAACAAAAGAATTTCAAAGAAAGGAAAAAGAAATTATGTCTAACGAAAAAATTGAATATCTTAATCTTGATTTGCTTCATCCGTTTGAAAACAATCCGTTTCAGAGTGTTGATGAAAGTGAATACGATGAGTTACGTGACAGCGTTATGGAGTTTGGAATTATCACTCCGTTGATTGTTAATAAGTCGGATGACGGTTATGAAATTATCTCCGGTCACAGACGATGGCAGATTGCAAAGGAATTAAATCTTGAAAGTGTTCCCGTTTATGTAAGAGAATTTTCAAAAGAAGAAGCAGTAATAAATTTTGTTGACTGTAATCTTAGCCGAGAAAAAATCTTACCCAGTGAAAAAGCCCGTGCTTACAAAATGAAACACGATGCGATGAAAAAACAAGGAGCAAGGACTGATTTAACTTCGTCACAAGTTGGGACGAAGTTCCGCAGTGATGAAAAGCTCGCAGAAACAATGCCAGATTCCCGAATGCAGATTCAAAGATATATCAGATTAAATAATTTACAGCCTGCACTTCTTGATATGGTGGATGAAAAAAGAATTTCTTTTACACCTGCGGTTGAACTTTCATATTTAACCGAAGAAGAACAATGCAACTTAATTGAAACTATTGAAAGTGAAGATTGCACTCCATCACTCTCTCAGGCACAGCGCATGCATAAGTTAAGTGAAGAAAAGAAGCTCTCTATGGATGCTATCTTTGAAATTATGCAGGAGCAAAAAGCCAACCAAAAGGAGTATGTAAAAATCCCGATTGAAACTTTTAAGAAGTATTTTAAGAAAGATATGCCGCCCAAAAAGATGGAAGAAATAACAGAAAAAGCTCTTGCCCGTTATGCAATGGTACTTCAAAAGCAACGTCAGTGGGAGCGATAAAAAAGGTGGTATCGTCTTTGCGAGCATTGGATTTGTTGCAACAAATCCGCTCGGAAGCAGAAAAGAGGTGAAAATATTTGCCGAGAAAAAGACAACACCGATACGCTTTTTATCTCGATGATGAAGAAAATGAAATGCTTTTAAGCCTTACAAAAAGATTTTGCATGAGCATTTCGGATATTATCAGACTCTTGATAATGTATCAATGCATAAAATTTCCGCCGAAAGAAATCCGTTCTGTTGTTCCTGAACTTCGCCGCATAGGTAACAATCTTAATCAGATAGCAAGAGCATTGAACGGAAAATCTTTTGTAACCGATAAAGAAATCAGAAATGCAATTACCGAATTGCGTAATTGTGAAAAGCAGTTGCTCGAAAATTTTGATACAGGAAGGTGATAAAATATAGCGATAACAAAAATTAAAAAGTTAAAAGCGGGACTTTCAAAGCTGATTGATTATGCAATGAATCCTTCAAAAACTACTGCCGATAAAATTTTTAATGACGGTATGAAGAACGAAGAAGTAGTTTTTGTACGAGGTATAAACTGCACACCCGAATTTGCAAAAGCACAGATGCAGGAAACAAAAGACATGTTTAATAAAAATTCAGGTAATGTCGGTTACCACATTATTCAATCCTTTGATGATAACGAAGGTACGAATGAACAGGTTTTTGAAATCGGTTGCAAACTTGCTGAAGAATTATTCGGTGATAAATTTGAAGTCATTGTTGCACTTCATAAAAATACAGACAACCTTCATTGTCATATTGTTGTGAACAGTGTCTCATTTGTTGACGGTAAAAAGTTTAATGATAACAAATCTTTTCTGAATAAAATGCGAACTGTTTCAGACAGACTTTGCAGAGAACAGGGATTATCGGTTATTGAAAATCCTAAACCGTCAAAACATCAATGCTATCCGCAGTATATCGCAGAGCGTGACGGTGAGTATAACAAATTCACAACACTAAAAAAAGATATTGATGAGTGTATTCTTCGTGCGGGTGCACCGAGAGGTTTTCTTTATGAAATGCGAAAGCTCGGTTACAGATTTGATTTTTCTAAACCTTATACAACGGTTAATCATCCCTCATTCAAAAGACCTGTGTGGTTATGTGACCTTGGTGATGAATATTCTTTTGAAAGAATATCTGACAAACTTTATGCTGATTGGAGACATTACCGGATTGATTTACCGCCGCAGGATGAATGGAAAGATTATCTTTATGGCTTTGAAAGAAACTACAAAGAGGTTTATGTTCATTTTGTTACAGTGGTTCAGACGGTAAAAAACCGTCCTAAAGAAAACTACTATATCGAAAAATATCTGCAAAGAGAAATTATAAAGCTTGACCGATTGATTGAGCAACAGAATCTTTTGTGTCACAACGATATTGAAACTGATGAGCAGTTGCAGTCTTTCAAACAGGAATGTATAAACGAAATGGCAGAGGTAACAGAAGCCCGAAGAATCTGTCGCAACAAATTAAAAAGTGCTGTTCGCAAGGGTGATGAAAAGGAAATCGCAGAAA
Organism: Acutalibacteraceae bacterium; assembly: GCA_045579865.1. GTDB lineage: Bacteria > Bacillota > Clostridia > Oscillospirales > Acutalibacteraceae > UBA6857. Next base: position 55,014 of record JAZNMU010000160.1, on the reverse strand, counting down.
TAAAAGATACCATCAGCCTGTTTTCTAAAAGACTTAAAATTCTTCGCAAGGATATTAACACCTGCGAAAGAATTGAAAAATCAGAGTCTGAGATAGAAAACAAGATAGATCAAATTCTTGAAATCGAACAGCAGCAGAAAACAAAACACAAAACAGAAGCCGTGGTTATTCACGGGATGAAAGATAAGGAGGAATTATTATAAGAAAAATAATTGAATTTTGTAAAAACACTAAAGAGGCATTTAATGAGGTTTTAAAAAGTACTAAGGGTGAGGGAAATTTTTATATTGATACGAGCATGTTTACCGCTGAACAAAATGCAGCCTTTGACAGAATAGCCGATTTCCTTGCACGAATGGTAGAAAAATACAGCCCGATACTTGATGATATTATAAAGTCTGAAGCAGACAAAAAATCAGAAAAACAAATTGCATAATAAATACTGTGGGGCAGGCTTGCCTGCCTCACACATTTGCTGAATGTATAAAACAAAAATATAATCAAGGTATCAAAAAGTCAGGAGATGAAAAATTATGAAACGACAAAATTGTTATATCTACACTCGTGTTTCAACCTCTATGCAGGTTGATGGCTACAGCCTTGATGCACAGAGAGAAAAGCTCCGTAAATATGCCGAGTATCAGGAGATGCATATTGCAGGTGAATACAGTGATGAAGGAAAATCCGGTAAAAATATTGGTGGAAGACCTGATTTTCAAAAAATGCTTGATGATATTGCAAGCGGTAAGGATAGTATAGATTTTGTACTTGTATTTAAGCTGTCCCGTTTCGGCAGAAATGCCGCTGATGTGCTTTCATCCTTACAAATTATGCAGGACTACGGTGCAAATCTTATCTGTGTTGAGGACGGTATAGACAGCTCAAAGGACAGCGGTAAGCTAATGATTTCTGTTTTATCTGCTGTTGCTGAAATTGAGCGTGAGAATATTCTTGTTCAGACCATGGAAGGCAGAAAGCAAAAGGCAAGAGAAGGTAAGTGGAACGGTGGCTTTGCTCCTTACGGATATTATCTTGAAAAAGGCGAACTGAAAATTTCAGAGGATGAAGCTAAGGCTATAAGAGTTATCTACGATAAATTCATTCATACTAATATGGGAGCGAACGGTATTGCCAAATATCTTAATCAGCACGGCTATGAAAAGAAGCAAAGGCAAAACGGAACACTCAGTACATTCTCTGCGCATTTTGTTAAACTTGTTTTAGATAATCCCGTTTATTGCGGCAAGTTAGCATACGGCAGAAGAAAAACTGAAAAGGTTAACGGAGCAAGAAACGAATATCACATTGTAAAGCAAGACGAATACCCTGTTTATGACGGCGTGCACGATGCAATTATATCTGAAGAAGATTGGCTTTTAGCTCAGGACAAAAGAAAGAAAACAGGCATTAAGAATAAGAAGGTGTACAGCCTTGAGCATCAGCACTTGCTTTCAGGCATTGTTTGCTGTCCCGAATGCGGTCAGCCTATGTACGGAAGTGTAAACAGAAAGAGAAAAAAGGATGGCACATTCTACCGTGACTATTGGTATTATGCCTGTAAGCACAGATTGGAGCTTGATGGTCACAAATGCTCTTACAGAAAACAGGTTCATCAGGAGAGAGTTAACTCTGCCGTTGAGGAGTTTATATCAAAAATAGTTAAAAATCCAAAGTTTGAAGAAGCAATCAAGCAAAAAATTAACGCAAGGATTGATACTGCCGAAATCGAAGCCGAGATTGAAAGCCTTAACAAGAAGCTCCGTCAGCTTAATATGGCAAAAGAAAAGCTCGGTAAAACTATCGACAGCCTTGATGTGTTTGATGAGTTCTACAACAAGAAGTACGATGATATGCAGTTAAGGCTTAACGGATTATACCGTGATATAGCAGAAACGGAAAAAGAGTTATCTGCTGTCTGTGAACGGCTTGAAAATATTCGCAAAGATAAAATTTCTCAAGAAAAGGTATATCAATTTCTGTTATTCTTTGATATAATATATCCAAAGTTCACGGATGCTGAAAAGAAAGAGTTTCTCGGCAGTATTATTGAACGCATTGAGATTAACCCGGAACCGACTGAAAACGGACAGATACTCAAAAAGATTAAGTTCCGCATTCCCATCTGTTATGATGGGAATGACGGTAACGATACTGAAATTTCTGTTCCGACTGAAAAATTGACAGTCGAAACTGTTTGTCTGCTGTCAAGGAAATAGATTTGAGACGGGTGGAGGATTTCATGTATAAACATTGTGATGTCAGTGATGAATATATAAGTTTACATGATTGTCATGCAACAAGCATTGTGTATGACAATGGTGTTATAACGTTTATCTTTCCAGATGGAATTTGGGTCACAAATGAATATCCAAGTAATGAACTAGGTAAAACTGTTCGTACAGATAGGGCAGAAGTGAAATTATACTTAGAACTTGGAAGTGAAGATGATATAACGGTATATATATTTGAAGAAAAATTCAAGAAGACTGTTCGAGAGGAATGGAAATTGTCCAAATTAATGGAGCATATAAATAACGCGAATTGTACGCTTGAATTTTTATATCAATATAAAGGATATAATTCTATGATTATAGAGTGCTGGTTATGGTCGAACAAGAAACCTTATCACAGAGAATGCGAGTTAAAGCTATCGATTAAAGAGGTCAAGTATTGTTGGAATGAGTTATGTGAAGAGCGAGAATGGTAGACAGAAACATACTCTATTATAAGTAGATATGTTCCTCACAACAGTCTAAGTGGATATGTTTCCGACAACGTGCATTAGCAATTTCGTTGTCTCAACCCATATAGAATGCATCGTGTCGCTTACGAGGAAGGTTATTTAACTGAATAAATATAAAAGAAAAGAGGGTATAGTCTATGAACGGTAATCAGTGGTATAAGGATAAGGTTTTTTATCAGATATGGCCCCGTTCCTTCAAGGACGGAAACGGTGACGGTATGGGAGACCTTATGGGCGTATATGAAAAGCTGGATTATATAAAATCTCTCGGCTGTGACGGTATATGGTTCTCACCTCTTTATCCTTCTCCCGGTGTGGACTGCGGATATGACATTTCCGATTATCTTGACATAGCTGAGGAATTCGGCGGAATGGATGCCTTCAAAAAGGTGCTCGACGGTGCTCACGAAAGAGGAATGAAGGTCATTATGGACCTTGTTGTCAATCATACGAGCGATCAGCACGAATGGTTTCAGAAGAGCCGTCAGAGAATAGAGCCCTACACCGATTATTACATCTGGCGCCCTGCCAAGGATGACGGAAAGCTTCCGAACAACTGGGATTCTCTCTTTGAGGGTAAAGCCTGGGCGTGGGACGAGGTAAGGCAAGAGTATTATCTGCACCTGTTTGCCGTTCAGCAGGCGGATCTTAATATGGATAACCCTCTGGTGCGCGAAGAGGTAAAAAAGGTGCTCAGATTCTGGCTCGATATGGGTGTTGACGGCTTCCGTGAGGATGTAATTACATTCATTTCTAAAAAAGAAGGCCTGCCCGATGACTATATTATGCCGGCATCAAAGGGCTTCAATTACTTTAATCACGGCCCGCATCTGCACGAATATCTCAAAGAGTTCAAGGATGATGTGTTCTCACATTATGACTGTATGACACTGGCAGAAGCGCCGATGATAAAGCCGAAGAAGGCACTGAAATATATCGACGAAACAAATGACCCGGTGCTCGATATGATGATTCAGTTTTCCACACAGGAAGCAGACTGTATGTTTACGGACTTCGTACATATGCCCTTTTCACTTCGTAAATTAAAGAGAGCTTTCTCCTTGTGGCAGAATGGTCTTGAGGGCAAGGGCTGGAATATGCTCTATATGGAAAATCACGACCATCCGAGAATAGTTTCCCGCTACGGCAGTGAAAAATTCCTCAGTGAAAGTGCGAAAATGCTGGCGGTTTCATATCTTTTCCTGAAAGGAACTCCCTTTATTTATCAGGGTCAGGAAATCGGTATGAGCAACTGGTATCCGAAGGATCCCTCAATGTATGAGGATGTGCAGACACTCTGGCAGTATGAAAATGTGGGAGTTAAAAAATCTCCCGAAAAGAGGCTTCAGCGTTTATGGCACGGCTCCCGTGATTCGGCACGTACTCCCGTACAGTGGGACGACAGTGAAAATGCAGGCTTTACCACGGGAACACCCTGGTTTTATGTAAATGAAAATTATAAAGAAATAAATGTAGCCGCTCAGGAGAAGGATGAAAATTCAGTGCTGAATTTTTACCGCAAGGCAATCAGTCTGCGTAAGGAGCTTTCCTGTGTACGCTCAGGAGATTATAAAGAGTACGGAAAGCATTCCGCAAAATTTTACACCTATTCAAGAGAGGACGAAAAGCAGAAACTTTTGGTTGTCTGCTCATTCTCGGAAAAGAATGAAAAATGGAATGTACCGAAGGGCTTTGATATGAAAAATGCAGAGCTTTGCCTGTGTAATTACGGCGGTGCAGACAGTCTTAATCTTCGTCCCTATGAGGCAAGAGTTTATCTGTGGAATAAACAGGTATAAATAACAGTGTCAAGGAGGAGAAAATATGGAACTGATTTCAAAAGTTAAAAATGTTTTTGCAGGCAGAGCAGAATGGTCAACAGAGCCTGCTGAAAGACTCAGCTATTATTCATATTTTGCAGGGCAGAATATGATTTACACACTTTTCAATGTGTGTCTGACGACTTATCTTCTGTTTCTGGGTATCGACCCGATCAAATCAGCAACGGTTATGCTTATCGTAAAGATATGGGATGCTGTGAATGACACACTGTTCGGTGTTATATTTGACTCTATCAAGTTTAAAAGCAGTAAGAAATATCTGCCCTGGATAAGACTTTCCACTATGCTTATTCCTATCGCTACGATACTTACCTTCGTTATCCCGCCCGAATCCTCACAGGCGGTTAAGCTGGTATGGTTTGCTGTCGCCTATATGCTCTGGGATACAGCTTACACTCTGTGTGATGTGCCCATATTCGGTATACTTACCTCTATGAGTCAGAGCATCGATGAACGAAATACAATTCAGTCATATAAGAGCATCGCCACTTATGCCGGTGTCGGTATCACCTCCACGCTGTCTACTGTTCTTATCAGCGAAAAGGTGGGTATGAATTACAGTATGATAACAGTGATAATATGTGTTATGGCATTTGCTTTTATGCTGCCTGCGTCCTTTAAACTCAAAGAGCGTTACCACGCAGAGAGCGTGGAAACCTTTACCATCAGACGAATGTTTTCATATCTTTTCAAAAACAAGTATCTGCTCATATATTATCTCGGAATTTTCTTCTATTCTTCACTGAGCATCGGCAACGCCTTTACTCTCTATGTTTCATATTATCTGTTCCACAGTGCTCTTTTCTCACTGGTTGTAGGTGCAATCGGAACGGTGCCTCAGCTTCTCATTGCTTTACTGTTGCCCGGGATTATACGCAGATTTGATAAGATGAAGGTCAACCGGGTATGTCTGCTGCTTTATGTTATACTCAGTGTTATTACATGGATGATAGGCTACGGAAATGTGGTTGTTTATATCATTATGTTTACTATCCGTTCCATTCCGCTTGCAGTGGTATCTCTCGAAATGTTTATGTTTACACCGGACTGTGCGGAATACGGACGCTTTAAAAGCGGTACAGAAGCAAAGGGTATAACTTTTGCGGTGCAGACATTTATGGCAAAGCTTACAGGGTCTATTTCAGGCTCGCTGGGATTGTTCATACTCGGTCTGGAATCAGTAGGCTGGAAAATAGTAGAGGTAGGCTCATTCCAGGAGCTGGAGCAGAGCGGAGTGGTACAGACACCTCACGCACTGAATATGCTCTGGCTGATATTTATGCTTATCCCTGCAATAGGCGGTCTGCTGGCGTATATCGTATGGTTGTTCTATGACCTGAAGGACAAGGATGTTCAGGTGATGATTGACTGCAACACAGGTAAAATTACCAGAGAAGAGGCTCTCGGTATGATGTCAAAGAAATATGATATTGAAAAGTAAGAAGCATATTAGTTAATAAAAAGGAGAATATAAAAATGAAAATAGCAGTAACTTATGAAAACGGACAGGTTTTCCAGCATTTCGGTCACACAAGTCAGTTTAAAATCTACGAGGTGGAAAATGACACAGTAAAGTCAGCCACAGTCGTTGATACCAACGGCAGCGGTCACGGTGCTCTCAGCGGTTTTCTTAAGGCTCAGGGAGTGGATGTGCTTATCTGTGGCGGTATCGGCGGCGGAGCACAGACTGCTCTCACTGAGGCAGGAATAAAGTTTTTCGGCGGCGTCACCGGACCTGCTGATATGGCCGCTGTAAACTTTATCGCAGGCTCTCTCCGCTATGATCCCGATGCTAAATGTGACCACCACGACCATGAACACGGTGAAGGTCACACCTGCGGTGAACACGGTTGCGGAAACCATTGAGGCAATATTCAAGACAGAAAAAATCGGAGGCAAATATGCGCAAAACCAAAATAGTATGTACAATCGGTCCTGCGAGTGAGACTGAGGAGATTATGAAGGGCCTGTGTAAGGCAGGTATGAATGTGGCAAGACTCAACTTCTCTCACAGCACTTATGAGGAGCATCAGAGAAGAATAGACCTTATCAAAAAGGTGCGCTCGGAGCTTAATATGCCTATCGCCATTATGCTCGATACTAAAGGACCTGAATATCGTATAAAAACCTTTAGAGATAAAAAGATAACTCTTAACGACGGTGATAAGTTTATTTTTACCACAGAGGATGTTATCGGTGATGAAAGCAGAGTTTCCGTCAGCTATGAGAATCTTCCCGACGAACTCTATGTGGGGGATACTATTTTACTTAATAACGGACTTCTGACCTTTAAGGTAGTAAATATCTGCGGAACCGAGATAGAATGCGATGTTATAATCGGCGGTGAGCTTTCCGACCGCAAAAGTATGAGCTTCCCGGGTAAGGTAATGAAACAGGAGTATCTTTCCGAGCAGGACAAGCAGGATATCGCTTTCGGGGTGAAAAACGGGGTGGACTTTATTGCCTGTTCCTTCGTGTCGGAAAAGAAGGACCTTTTGGCTGTTCACGAATATTTGAAAGAACTCGGTGCGGATGACGATATTGAGCTTATCGCCAAAATCGAAAATCAGTCAGGCTGTGACAATATAGAGGAAATCTGCGAGGAATGTGACGGTATTATGATAGCCCGAGGCGATATGGGTGTGGAAATACCCTTCAAGATGCTTCCTGCTATTCAGAAAAAGCTCATAACCAAATGCCGTCTTCTCGGCAAAAGAGTTATTACAGCCACGGAAATGCTCGAATCCATGATTTCGAATCCCCGTCCTACCAGAGCGGAGATTTCCGACGTGGCGAATGCTGTTTATGACGATACGAGCGCCATTATGCTTTCAGGTGAAACCGCCGCAGGCAAATATCCTATCGAGGCAGTAAAAACTATGGCTGAAATAGCTGAAACCACAGAAAGCAATATTCATTACAATAAGCGTTTCCATAATGCTTCCTTTGAGATAAGAAATTCAGCTGATGCTGTTTCTCATTCCTCCTGTACTATGGCTATTGACCTTAGTGCTAAGGCCATAGTAGCCTGTTCCCTTTCGGGTATGACAGCGCGTATGGTTTCACGCTTCCGTTCTCCCGTTCCCATTCTCGGTCTTACTACTAATGAGAGAACCTGGAGGAGACTGGCTCTATCCTGGGGCGTTATACCCGCTATGTGTGAAAGATTTACTTCTACTGACGTGCTTTTCTATATTGCCAAAAAGATAGCCGAGCAGGAATTGAGTCTCGAAAAAGACGACAAAATCGTTATTACAGGCGGTGACACCAGTGGTACCTCAGGCAAAACAAGTCTCATCAAAATCGAAATTATAGAATAAGGGTCTGAGGCATTAATGAACACATTCGATAAAATTTATTCCGTAGTAAAGGAAATTCCGAAAGGAAAAGTAGCCTCCTACGGTCAGGTGGCGCTTATGGCGGGTAATCCCCGCTGGTCAAGAGTGGTCGGCTACGCTTTGCATTCAAATCCCGCACCCGGTGAAATACCCTGTCACAGAGTAGTGTTCGGTGACGGCAGACTTTCAAAAGGCTTTGCCTTCGGTGGCGAAGAGGTGCAGAGAGCCCTTTTAGAGGGTGAGGGCGTTACCTTCGATTCAGAGGGTAAGGTGGAAAGGGAACACTTTATATGAATGCAGAATGCTGAGTGCAGAACGCAGAATGGCGTGTAAGGCTTCGGGAAATCAGAAGTGACAGTCCGCCGAATTGGCAAAGTTAATAATGTAGGGCGGGATGACTCATCCCGCCGCTTTTTTTGAAAAACTTACGGTAAATCATAGGGAATGGCATTTCCTATGTTCCTTTTATTGACATACTTATTGTTTTATAGTATTATTCTTTTGTAAAAACAGATCAGGCGGTGATGAGATGAAATGTCCCTGTTGCGGAAAAGAAATGTTAAAGGGTGTAGTGCAAAGTGGCCGTAAGATTTTCTTTACAACAAAGGAGCATAAGAACTGGTTTGTACCTGATATAGCGTTGGAGGATGAGTTTACATTGAGTTCTCATAACTGGACACGGCCGACCTGCATCGCATATAATTGCGCTTCGTGTGAGAAAGTCGTTATCGATTATTCGGAGAAGGCAGAGTAAGCATATTCTATAAACATTAAAAGCACAGGATTTGAATTTTCCTGTGCTTAATTTTTATTTGTCAGCTGACACGGCACGCCATATCCCTACAATGTAACATAAAAAATGTGGCGGGATGAGTCATCCCGCCCTACATTATTAATGTTGTACTTTTTTTTGCGGACACGGCACGCCATGTCCCTACGATGTAACATAAAAGAGGCGGACTATCATTCCTTGATTTTTGAAACCCCGCCCGCGATTCCGAATTCCGAATTAATTTACATCTTGCTTCCCTTAGCACCCTTGGCACCGCCGCCGAGCTTTACGCCCTGGAGAACATTTGAGTCGAAGGAGAAGGTAATGTTTTCCTGCTCTCTTTCTCTTTTCAGAGAGAGGGCAATCATCTTATTAAGAAGCTCAGTGTATTTCACACCGATGGGCTCCCAGAGATAGAAGGAGAGAGAGCCGGGGATGGTGTTGATTTCGTTGAGCCATATTTCACCTGTGGCTGTATCCATCATAAAGTCGATACGGGAAACACCGCTGCAGCCGAGGACCTTGAAGGCATCCACAGCCATTTTACGGACTGTGTCTCTCTGCTCGGGAGTGATTTCGGCAGGAATTTTTCTTTTAAGAGTAGCCATACCCTTACTGCCCGAGGGTGAGGATTTAACACCACCCTTGGCACCCTTGGAGGAGCCGTCACCGATGTACTTTTCAGCGAAGGTGAGGATTTTATCTGAGGATACGGGCTCTTCACATTCGGATGCCTCAGCACTGCTGTAGTCACCTAAAACGGAGCAGTTGATTTCCTTGAGATTCTGCACAGCTCTTTCGATAAGCACCTTAGTAGCATAAGCGAAGGCAGTTTCGAGAGAATCATAAAGCTCGTTTCTGTCGTCAGCCTTGGAAATACCGATGGAGGAGCCGAGGTTAACGGGCTTTACGATAACGGGATAACCGATTTCCTTTTCGATTTCTTCTACCAGAGCATCTGCATCGTCATCATACTGATTTGATGTGTAGCATTTGCAGTCAAGTACGGGGATTCCGTTATCCTTGAGTACGGTTTTCATCACATACTTATCCATACCTACGGCAGAGGAGAGAACATCACAGCCTACATAGGGAACACCCATCATCTGTAAAAAGCCCTGTAAGGTACCGTCCTCTACATTAGTGCCGTGAACGATGGGGAAAGCGATGTCGATGTAGTCGTAGAGAGGCTTGCCGAACATTTTCTGAGGGTACTTTATGAGTTTAGCTTTACCTTCGTCATTAACCATAATAACGCGCTGACTTTCCTTTAAAAGAGCGGGAATATTAGTGTATGAGCTGATGTCACCGATTTTCTCGCCTACATAAAACTCATTGTTCTTTGTTATGTAGACAGGGATAACATCGTATTTTTCTCTGTCGATATAGCCGATGGCCTGAATAGCGGAGATAACGGAGATTTCGTGTTCTGTGGTCTTACCGCCGAAAAAAACGCCAACCTTTGTTTTCATTTATATCACCTCAAAAGATTAATAGTTATCGGGAAGGTCATTTTCTAAAAGAACTATCTTCTTTCTGCCTTCGCTGCCGATGGAATATACGTGAGAAAGTGCCTCTTCGATTGTGTTTGCTATGAAGATTTTACTTTCGTCATATTCTTCGTCTAAAAGACCTGCCTTAATGGGAACTGCCTGCTTCTGACCGACGAGAACTACATAATCGCAGACCTTGGCAGCATTTCTGCCGAATTCACGGTTAAGCTCATTCTGCTTTGCACCGAGCTCGACCATACCGGGAGTTACGAGAATTTTGTAGCCGTCGAAAAGGCTGAGAGCCTCTAAAGCTGCCTTTGTACCGCTGGGGTTTGAGTTGTAAGCATCGTCGATGATGGTCATATCGCCTCTGTCTGAAAGCTGGAGACGGTGGGGAACACCCTCTAAACGGCGGACCTGGCCCTTAAGCTCCTTGAGAGAAATACCCATTTTATGGCTGATGGCGATAGCGCCGACGATATTCAGAACATTGTGTCTGCCGATAAGCTTGGTGGAGAACTGCTCACTTTCGCCCTCGGGAGTTTTCACTGAGAAGGTAGTGCCTCTCTCGCTTACGGAAATGTCAAATGCTCTGTAGTCTGCCTCTGCATCGATGCTGTAGGAGATAAAGGGGCGGTTACTGCCGTGAGCCTTTATGTTTTCGTCGTCGGCATTAAGGAAGAGCATACCGCCTTCGGGAAGAGAGTCGGAGAGCTCGAACTTTGTATTTTTGACTGCATCGAGTGTTTTGAAGGATTCGAGATGTTGAGGCCCGATGGAGGTGATAACACCGTGATGGGGATGAACGATGTCACAGAGCTCTTTGATATCTCCTACCCATTTGGCACCCATTTCACATACGAAAATTTCGTGGGTAGCCTTAAGAGAGCCGCGGATAGTTTTTACTACACCCATGGGCGTGTTATAGCTTTCGGGAGTCATAAGCACATTATATTTGGCTCTTAAGAGGGTGGTGAGATAGTATTTTACGCTTGTTTTGCCGTAGCTTCCCGTGATACCGATAATCTTGAGGTCGGGGCATGATTTGAGAAGTCTTTTCGCATCCTTGATGTAGCCGTTATTGATGGAAAGCTCCATAGGCTTGTTGATGAGATTTGCGAGAAGAACAAGCACGGGGGAGAGAGTATAAATAAGAGTGAGGATAAGCAGGTAAACCGTAATGTGCGTACTGTTTACAAAGAATGCACCGGCACCCATAAGGAAAGCAATTATAGCTGAAAGAGTGGTAAACATTCTTTTTACTCTTGCTGTGTAAACGAGGGGTTTTTTAGCCTTTTTAGGCTTTTCTGCAGGGCAGGCAAGGGCGAAAATCGCTGCACAGGCATAAACCTTGTACTGACCGGGAATTTCGAGAAAAACGGCTATAAGAGCTAAAACAGAAAGCACTGCGTGAAGATAATATTTACGGGTGTTTTCCTTAATCCATTTGGTGTGGGTATCAAAGCGGTAGGAATTAAGCTGGAAAAAGTGCATCGAATCGATGAGGCACATAACTGTACTGACGGTGAAAAGCACCGTGCAGATAATAACGGAAGCTGTAAAAACCATAATCTTTTCCCTTCTGAATTATATATCGATTTTCATAAATGAGGCGAGGACTCTCAGGTACTGCCCCTGTCTTTCGAGGAAAGAGTAATGACCTGCGCCTTCGAATGTGACAAGACCTGCCTCGGGCATTAGCTTTTCCATTATCTTTGCATCACTGAGAGGTGTGGCATCGTCAGCCGTACCCCAGATGAGGAGAGTGGGACATTTCACATTGGGCATAAGGTGAGTCAGGTCTTCATTTACCACCTTAACCAGAGTCTGTCTCATAGTGGGCGAGGCAGCGTTGTAGTCGGCAGAGCCGTTTCTTTTGCGAAGCTTTTCCAGTGCATCAGGGAAGAGCATCATCACTATTTTAAGTGAGAAAATCCACTTTGTCATTTTATAGATGCGCTGTTTTATTTTCTGCTTCAAGGTTTTTTGGGGCTTTACGCCTGCGGCATCGACGAGGATAACCTTTTCCACCTCGAAGTCCGTTTCTCTTGAGCAGAGCTTGATGATTACTCTGCCGCCGAAGGAGTGGCCTAAAAGAGTTACCTTATTGAAATCGTAATCCTTTAAAAATTCCAGAACGAAGTCCACATAATCGTCTACGCTCCAGGGTTCTTTCGGCTCTTCACTTTCGCCGAAGCCGGGCATATCCATGGTTACTACCTTGTAGCCCTTCTGTAAAAGCTCCACACTTGCCTGAAAGAGCTTTATGTTTGAGCCCCAGCCGTGTAAAAGCACCACAAGGTCGCCCCGGCCTTCTTCTATATAATTTATCTTTAAGCCTTTAACTGTCTTTATCAAAAGAATCCTTCCTTCCGACAACACATAGTCTCAATTATTATATCACACATAAAAAGGAATTTCCATAATAAAGCAATAATTTTTGATTTTTATAGATTTTTTCCAACTTCTGTAGTAATCTCTCTTTCTTTGTGTTAAAATATACTATGCAATATGAAGAAAAGAGGTGTTTCAGATGAAGGATATAATTATTATAGGCGGAGGTCCTGCGGGACTTACGGCGGCAATCTACGGTGCGCGAAGCGGTAAATCTGTTCTTATTTTCGAGGGTAAGGCTTTCGGAGGACAGATAAGTAAAAGCCATAAGGTGGAAAATTATCCGGGCTTCGAGGAAATAAGCGGCTTCGAATTTTCTGAAAAGCTGAAAAAACAGGCAGAGCTTTTCGGTGCTGAGATTATTTCAGCCAAGGTGAAATCCGTAGAAGAAAATGAAGGCTTTTTCACTGTAACTGCAGATAAGGAATATGAGGCTAAAGCAGTGATTTTCGCCCTCGGTACTGAGCCGAAAAAGTCTGGCATAGAAAACGAGGACAGTCTCATAGGCAGAGGTCTTTCCTACTGTGCCACCTGTGACGGGAACTTTTTCCGCGGCAGAGAGGTGGCCGTTATCGGCGGAGGCAATACTGCACTACAGGATGCTCTTTATCTCAGTGATATCTGCAAAAAGGTTTATCTCGTCCATCGTCGTGACACCTTCAGGGCGGAGAAAAATCTGGTGGCAAAGGCACAGGAAAAGGAAAACATCGAGTTCGTTCTCGACAGTGTGCTTATTTCTGCTGAGGCATCGCCCATTATAAAGAGCATCACAGTGGAAAATAAGAATACAGGTGAAAAATCTGTATTATCAGTAAACGGACTTTTCCTCGCTATAGGACAAACCCCGCTCACGGCTGATTTCAGCGCTCTTTTGCCTCTCGACTCCTACGGTTATGTGGAGGCAGGGGAGGACTGCAGAGTAAAGGACGGAATATACGTGTGCGGAGACTGCCGTAAGAAAGAAATAAGACAGCTTACTACTGCCACGGCGGACGGTACTGTGGCGGCGACTAAAGCGGTGGAATATCTGGACAGTTAATAACGAAAAAAAGGGACGGGTTCGCTGTGTTTTCAGCACAGTGAACCCGTCCTATAGTGTTTAATTATTAATCAACCGAAATTTTCTATAAAGCCTGATGAAATAAAGGCTTTTACAGCACCCATAATCATATTGATGATTCCGAGAATAAAGTCTAACATAATAAAAACCTCCGTAGTTTATTTTATAAATCTTTTTATAAATTCATCTGTCTTTTCATCATATTCCTTTTTACCGAAATAGTAGCTTCGGGCGTGGTCAGCTTCGGGTATTATAAGAATATCCTTGTACTCAGATGAGCAGGCCTCATGAAGCTGATAGACCATATATGTGGGGACGAAGTCATCCTTGCCTCCGTGGACGAAGAGCATAGGGATCCTTGCCTTTGCCACAGCTTCCAGTGCGTTGGTATCTTTTTTTAAATCATAACCCGCTTTTTTCTTATTAATGGAGTTAACAAAAGAAAGAGAGATTTCAGGCATATGTAAAGCCTTCAGCTTACAGGCAAACTCATCATAGGCACTGGTAAAGCCGCAGTCAGCTATGGTGAACTTTACGTTTTCAGGGAGCATACCGCTTCCTGTCATAAGCATTACCGTGGCACTACCCATAGAGATGCCGTGGAGTATAATCTGTATATCACTGCCGAATTCTTCTACCATAAAGTCGATCCATTTAAGGGCATCCTTTGACTCGTAGGAAGAAAAGCCAATGTATCGTCCTTCACTTTCGCCTGCCGCCTGATGGTCAACGAAGAACATATTGTAGCCCATTTCTTCTACCCAGTGCTTAGCGTAGTGGCACCATTCACCCTTGCCATCACTTCTGTAGCCGTGAGCACCGAAAACATAAATTTTACTTTCCTTTTCAGGCTTCATCAGATAACCGCTGAGCTTCTGACCTCTGTCATTTACCATAGTGTATTTTTCGAAGCCGTAATCCATAAGCCACTGCAAATTTTTCAGCGCAATTCTCTTTTTTTCATTTTCATTACTTCCGTCATCTGAAGTTATGATTTTAGTTATGGCTTCGGGGATAGAAAAATCGCGTTCTGTAAGTGCATGGAAGATGACTTCGTGGAATTTGTAAAGGCCTAAACCTGCAGCCGCACTGAGAGCCAGAAGTGCACCTGTTTTCTTCATATTATTTTTCCTTTCTGAAAACCTGTCAAAAAAAGGGCCGTCAGATGACAGCCCCGTTTTTATGTTTTAATTATGCATAGGTGATTTCGTAGTTACCGTCCATTGAACCGGCAAGGTTAAGTGTAAGGGAGATACCTGCCTTACCTGTACCTGTACCTTCGAGAGGAAGCTGCTGATAAAGCTTAACGAGTCTGCCCTGACCGTCTACTGTAGCAGTACATGTTGCACCGGGATAGTGGAGAGCTGCTTCAGAAATGGAGATAGGACCGAGGTCAAGTGAACCGAGGTTGAGGGGGTCCATAGCAGTCATATGCTGTGTGGGTTCAGATGTGTTCTTTGTACCGTCGAAGTTTGAATCTTCAGCGATGAAGGTAATTACCATTGTGTAACCGCCGTCGGGGTTAGCTGTAGCAGAAGCTGATACAAGGCTTGCTTCTGTAACTGTAGCTTCTCTGCCCCAGGGGATAGTCTTTTCGATGAGCTTTCTGTTAGGATCAGTTACATCAAGACCGTTTTCAAAGGTCCACTCAGCGGGTTCAGTCTTTGTAAGATTTGCAACAACAGGGTTGATGATTTTTTCAGCAACAGCGGGAAGATCCTTGAGCTGAACATCGATGATGTCGTGCTTCTTAAGAGTAAGCTTGCCGGGGTAAGCTCTGAAGTCATTGATAGCTTTGTTGTAAGCTGCAGCGATTTCAGCTTTAGTGGAGGGAAGTGCTGTGCCTGAGGGAGCGGGAGCAGCTGTAGTTGTGTCGCCTGAGGGAGCAGCTGTTGTGTCATTTGCGGGAGCATCTGAAGGAGCGGGAGCTGCTGTGGTGGGAGGTGCTGTAGGAGCTGCAGTTGTGGGAGCAGTTGTCTGAGGAGCAACTACCTGAGCAGAGCCTGCTGTACCGCCGTTAACATTAACATTGATACCGCTTTCAGAACCGATGTTGATGTTGATGCCTTTTGTTGCGCCAAGTCCGAAGCCTGCTAAGAAAACGATAAGGGCTACAAGAACAATAGCAACAACCTTAATTTCTTTTTTCATGGTTATTAAACCCCTTTCAAAAATTCGCGCTTACACGCTTGATTTAAGTAATAATGGCTCGTCTTGGTCAAATCAACACGTAGTCATTTACTCTATAAAATTACATTATTTTTGTAAAAAAGTCAAGTCTTTTTTAACCTTTTTAATTCAAAGATTCTAACAATTATTTGCTTTTGTATTTTTTGCTGAAAAAAGCAGAGATTTTGTATCTATTTTGCACAAAGATAATTTATCTCTCTTCTCTGAAGTAGGGAAGGCCGAGAGCCTGAGGTGGCTGATTTTCCTTGCGGTCACGGATGCTTGTGAAAATAAGCACGATAACCGTTACCACATAGGGGAGCATTTTGAAAATTTCTTTACTTGCAAAGCTTACGCCGGTGATATAGCTGCTTGCGATGTAAAGGGCACCGAAGATGAGGGAGCCCAAAATAGCAAGGTGGGGCTTCCAGACGGTGAAGATAACCAGAGCGATGGTCAGCCAACCGATGGCATCTATGCAGTATTCCCAGTTACCGTTAAGGTAGTCCATTATAAAGGAAAGACCGCCGAGACCTGCTATGGCACAGCCGATGCAGGTGGAAGCATATCTGTACCGTGAAACATTGATACCTGCCGCATCGGCCGTGGCAGGATTTTCACCTACTGCACGGAGGTTGAGACCGATTCTTGTCTTATTAAGTACGAAGGCGGAAACCAGTGCGATGATTATGGCAAGATAAATAAGTATGCCGTGTGAAAAGAATATTTCACCTACAGCACCCAGGTCGTCTGCAAAGGGAAGTGAAGTAGTGAAGTAGCGGCTACCCTTGCTGTAGATTGAGCCTGTTTCTGCTATCATATAGTCGGAAACACCTACACCGAAGGTGGTGAGGGCGAGACCTGTAACGTTCTGATTAGCACGGAGAGTAACGGTGAGGAAACTGAAAATGAGACCCATAACCGCACCGCCGAAAAGAGTTGCTAAAATGGGGATAAAAACTGCTAAAAGGTAGTTGGCGTTCTGCTTTGCTGCCGTGAGGTAAAGATACTCCGCGAAGCATCCGCAGGAAGCACCTACGCACATAACTCCGGGAATACCCAGATTAAGGTGACCTGATTTTTCTGTAATTGTTTCACCTGTGGAGCCGAAAAGGAAGGTCATACCGAGTCTTATTGAGCTTACTAAAAATGCTAACATCAGTCATTCTCCTTTCTGCCCTTTGAAACAAGTATTTTATACTGAAGGAAAAATTCACAGCCGATAATGAAGAAAAGGATGATACCCGTAACTATATCGGAAATTGCCACGGGAAGACGGAAGTCTGTGGAGATCTGACCCGCACCCTTCTCAAGGAATACGATGAGGAAGGAGGTCATTACCATATAAATGGGGTTGAACTTAGCGAGCCAGGAAACCATAATCGCTGTAAAGCCTCTGCCGCCTGCCGTGGTGGTGCTGATGGTGTGGTTGGTACCGCCTACGAGGATGAGACCTGCTATACCGCAGAGAGCACCTGAAACGATGAGAGTTCTGATAATTACCTTGGGCACATTGATGCCGATATATCTTGCTGTGTTTTCGCTTTCGCCGACTACGGAGATTTCATAGCCGTGCTTGGTCTTTTTTAGATAGATATAAACAAGAACTGTAAGAACTGCCACGGTGATTATGTTCAGAAGATAAGGCTGATTAAATATTACCGGGAGACCGTGTTCGGGCATGGGAGTGAGAATACCCGAGCCGCTCTTTACGAAATACTTAAGGAAGAATGCCACCAGCTGAATAGCCACATAGTTCATCATAAGAGTGAAAAGGGTTTCGTTGGTGTTCCATTTAGCTTTGAAAAAAGCGGGGATGACTGCCCATATAATACCTGCCAGAATAGAAGCGGCTATCATTACTAAAAGAAGCACGGGGTAGGGGAGACTGTCTCCTAAAAACATCATAACCGACACTGTGGCAAGACCGCCTACGAGAACCTGTCCTTCACCTCCGCAGTTCCAGAACTTCATCTTAAAGGCGGGAGTGAGGGCGAGGGCGATACAGAGAAGTACAGCTACATTCTGCAGGAGGGACCATATACGAAGGGAAGAGCCGAAAGCACCCGCTATCATCGAGGAATAAACCTGGATGGGATTTTTACCCGTAAGCAGAGTGATTACCACGGCGGAAACGAGAAGTGAAGCGATAATAGCCACTGCACGGACGAGGAAGCTCTTATACCATACTACGGCATCACGCTTGACAATATGAATATTCATTTTATTCATCCTTTCCACCTCCCTGTGCGTCCTTTGCTTTAGTCATAAGAAGACCGATTTCTTCTTTTGTGGTTGTTCTTGCATCTACGACACCCGTTATACTACCTGAGCCGATGACGAGGATTCTGTCGCACAGCTCGATAAGCACGTCGAGGTCTTCGCCGACGAAGATAACGGCTACACCCTTTTCCTTCTGCTTATTAAGAAGGTTATATATAGTGTAGGAGGCGCCGATGTCGAGACCTCTTACGGGATAAGCTGCCATAAGTACCGTAGGCGAAGCGGCGATTTCTCTGCCGACGAGTATTTTCTGTATATTACCGCCGGAAAGTCTTCTTACAGGAGTACGGGCATCGGGTGTTACAACCTCAAGGTCCTTGATTATCTTTTCAGCAAGGTCCTTCGGTGCCTTTCTCTCAAGAAAGACGGACTTACCCTTACGGTAGGAGCGGAGCATCATATTATCGATGATGTCCATATTGCCTACAAGCCCCATACCGAGTCTGTCCTCAGGAACGAAGGAGAGACGTACACCGAGGTCTCTTATCTGCATAGGTGTTTTATCACGGAGATTATCCTGTGTACCTGTTTTAGGGTTGTTATATACGATTTCGCCCTCATTGACCTTCTGCAGACCTGCGATGGCTTCTAAAAGCTCTCGCTGTCCTGAGCCTGCGATGCCTGCGATGCCGAGAATTTCACCGGAGTAAGCGGTGAAGGAGATGTTATTGAGCACCTTCACACCCTCGCGGTCCACGCAGTTGAGGTCTTTTACAATGAGTCTTTCCGCACAGTCCTTCGGCTCGCTGCGGTCGATGTTAAGGCTTATCTTTTTACCTACCATCATTTCCGTAAGCTCGGCTTCGTTGGTTTGTGCCGTCTCCACGGTGCCTACATATTCGCCCTTACGCAGAACCGCTACCTTGTCCGAAAGGGAGAGAACCTCGTGAAGCTTATGGGTGATGATGATAATTGATTTGCCGTGCTCTCTCATTCTGCGTAAAACTGCAAACAGCTTTTGAGTTTCCTGGGGAGTGAGAACAGCAGTAGGCTCGTCAAGGATAAGAATGTCGGCACCTCTGTAAAGTACCTTGATGATTTCTACGGTCTGTTTTTCGGAAACGGACATTTCGTGGATTTTCTTCATCGGGTCGATTTCAAAACCGTACTTGTCGCTGATTTCCTTTACCTTTTTTACTGCCTCTTTGATGTTGAAGGCACCCTTTTCGTCAAGGCCGAGGATAATATTCTCCGTGGCGGAAAATACATCAACTAATTTGAAGTGCTGATGAATCATACCTATTTTATACTTGAAGGCATCCTTCGGGGAGCGGATGACTACCTCTTTGCCGTCAATGAATATCTGTCCCTCATCGGGGAAGTAGATACCGGCTATCATATTCATAAGAGTGGTCTTGCCGCTTCCGTTTTCACCGAGAATGGAGAGAATTTCTCCTCGGTTTACAGTAAGATTTACATTGTTATTCGCTATCTTACCTGCAAAGGACTTGCAAATATTTTTCAGTTCGATTGCGGGGGATTTTTCCAAACCTCATTCCTCCTTTTTTATATTAATAATAATATTTAAATTATCAGAACACAGCCCTTTGAAGGACGGTGTTCTCATAACTTAAAAACAATAGTAAGCGGGACAGATCAGTGTCCCGCTTGTTAAGTTAAAAGTTAAATCAGAACTTCTCGTTGAGAAGGTTGATGCCGTCGATTCTGAGATCGAAGCAAGGAGCTGAACGGTATTCTGATTCGTGGAAGAAACCGTCTGCGATAACTTCTGTATCAGCTTCGAAAGCAGCGTCTGTATCAACGTCAGCCTTGTAGGATTCGAGAGCTTCGCCCTTTACTGTGAATGTAGAGGTGTCAAATACCTTAACTTTGCCGGCTTTGATGTCTTCTGTTACAGCCTGAATCTTTGCGAATGTGCCTTCAGCGGCTACATCCTGGTTGATGCCTGTAAGAACTACAGAGCCTTCTGCGATACCGCCACACCAGTCAGCAGCGATTTTTTCGCCCTTAACAACCTGACCGATGATGTAGTTGTAGTAAGGAGCCCAGTTGATAGCTGAGGAAACGATGAAGGTTTCATAGCAGGATTCGTATGTTGAACCGTTGTAGGAAACATTGGGGATACCCTTGGCTTCGCAGGCACCGGGAGCACCCATTGAGTCAGCGTGCTGGCTGATGAGCTTACAGTCAGCAGCGATGAGAGCTTCAGCTGCGTTCTTTTCTTCTGTAGCGTCATACCATGAGCCTGTGAACTGAACGTCCATAGTAACTGTGGGACATACGCTCTTTGCACCGAGATAGAAGGATGTGTAACCGGAGATAACTTCAGCGTAAGTGTAAGCACCTACATAACCCATCTTTGCTTCTTCAGCGGTGAATTTGCCTGCTTCGATCATTTCATTGAGCTTGAGACCTGCAGCAACACCTGCAAGGTAACGGCCTTCATAGATAGAAGCGAATGCGTTGTGGTAGTTGTCAAGGCCTTCTGTATGAGCCTTTGTACCTGTAGCGTGACAGAATTCAACTTCGGGGAATTCCTTGGCAGCCTGAATCATGAAGTCTTCATGACCGAAGGAGTTAGCGAAAATGATCTTACAGCCTTCGCCTACGAGGTCCTTGGCTGCTACATAGCATTCATTACCTTCGGGAACATTTACCTTAACGATAACCTGCTCGTCTGTAAGCTTAAGTGCTTCCTGAATCTTGTCTACTGCTCTGAGGAAGTTAAGGTCATAGGTGGAGTTTTCATCGTGGAGACAGATGAATCCGATTTTGAAGTCTTCGGGAACTTCATAATCAACCTTAAGTTCAACTTCAGCGATAGGAGATTCACTCATGCCTGTAGCTTCTTCGGTAGCTGCTGTGGTGTCTTCTGCGCCTGTTGTGTCTTCATTGCCGCTGCCGCCGCATGCTGCAAGAGCAAAGAGCATAACTGCTGCAAGAAGAACTGCAAGAAATTTTTTCATATTTTTTTCCTCCCTTTGGGATTTTTTATTTTTACCGATTCCTCGGTAAATTCCTGTTTAAGCTGCCGTGACTTTAATCCTGGCTGCGGAAGGTGAGAGAATCGTCACTCATTGAGTCAACGATAGCGAGAGATTCCACTCTGATTCCCATATCACGGATTCTTTTGCCACCCTGCTGGAAGCCTTTTTCCACGGCGATGGCACAGCCTTTTACTTCTGCGCCTGCCTGATTGCACAGGTCGATAAGACCTATGAGGGCATTACCTTCGGCAAGAAAGTCATCCACGATAAGCACCTTATCGTTACCGGAGAGAAAATCCTTTGAAACGATGACATCGTAGGTGGTGCCGTGGGTGAAGGATGCAACCTGTGTTTTATAAACGGCATTTGCTATGTTTTTTGTTTTGGTCTTTTTGGCGAAAAGAACGGGACAATCAAAAAACTGCGCAATAATACAGGCCACACCGATGCCCGAGGCTTCAATGGTGAGAACCTTGTTTATTTCGCAGTCAGAGTATAAGCGTTTGATTTCTTTGCCCATTTCACAGAGAAGAGACACATCAATCTGATGATTGAGGAAAGAGTCAACCTTAAGAATATTACCGGGAAAAACTTTTCCGTCCTTTGCTATTCTTTCTTCGAGAAGCTTCATTTCCTTTTTCTCTCCTTCTTAACAAATCAACATAAGTATTTTAACAAAATATGACAGATTTTGCAATAGAAACGTAAAGAAAAGTGAAAACAAAATATCCCTCTGTACTTTGGCTATTTTCACCAAAGAAAGAGGGAGTTATTATTATGTCTTTCTGATAAATTCCTTACCGCAGTGAGGACAGTTGATTTTTATCTTGCCTCTGCCTTTGGGAACACGGAGAGTTCTGTGACACTGAGGACAGGCATAGTACTTGTGTTCCTTATCTCTCCACTGATTGATTTTCTTCTGAATAAAGGCTCTCCAGGGTGCGGAAAGCTCCATGAATTTTGCGTTTTCCTTTATTCTTGCATCATAATTTTTCGAAAGGGCCCTGAAAACAGCTATACCGTAGGGAATGAGACCGATGAGCCTCGTGAAGGGAGACCTGTAAAAGAAAAATGAAAGTATAAGGGTTACTACGGCACCGAGAATGATAAGAAACATATTAAGCATATCGTTACCGCCGTAGCGTCCGTACATAAACTGTCTGAATTTATTGAGCATAGTGTACCTCTTTATAAAGTTTTGATTAATTATAAGGCGGATAGTTTAAATGATCTTTAATGTTTCTGGATTGCCTCGAGTTCATCTGCTGTTATCTCTCTGCATTCGCCTTCCTTAAGACCTTCGTCAAGGTCGAGACCGCCCATTCTGACTCTTCTGAGGGCGACAACCTTATTGTCCAGGGCAGCGAACATTCTTTTTACCTGATGGTATTTGCCCTCGTGGATTTTTACCTCGGCTACGGGAGGGTCTTGAGTGAGCATTTTTACCTGTGCCTCAAGGCAGAGTGTGCCGTCACGCAGCTCGATGCCCTCGGTGAACCTTCTTATGTCATCATCTGTGAGAGTATGGTCGAGAGTAGCGTGATAGGTTTTTATTATGTGATTTTTCGGTGAGAGTATTCGGTGAGCAAAGTCCCCGTCATCGGTAATGAGGACAAAGCCCGTAGTATCTCCGTCTAATCTCCCTGCGGGGAAAAGCCCCTGTCTGAAAAGGTGAGGGGGAACCAGGTCGATAACCGTTTTATGAACCGGATCGTCGGTGGCGGAAACCACACCCTGAGGCTTATTGAGCATAATGTAGATATGCTTTTTATAGGTGATAATATCTCCGTCTACAGTGATGAGGTCTTTTTCTGCATCTGCCTTCACATCGGCACTTTTTACCTTCTCGCCGTTGAGAGTGACAAGACCTGCTTTTATCAGCTTTTTTACCTCAGAACGGGAATATTTACCCTGTGAGGCGATGATTTTATCGAGTCTTTCCATATTATTTTATCCTTGTGATTTTTTCGCCTTCGACGAAGAAAACTCTTTTAGCGTAAGGGAAAAGGAACTTATCGTTCATAGAGTCTGTGTAAAAATCATCGATAACTCCGTCGGGATACGCTTCACGAAAAAAGTCAATCTTTCTTTCACGGAAGCAGCCGCGGATGAATTTTCCTGTTTTGATGTCGAATTCCGTACCGAGACAGTGTTTTATGCCGAGTCTGCGGCAGATTTCCTGAGCCATAAAGTTAGGGCAGGCAGTGATGATAAGGTCATCCTCCTTCTGAATTTCTTTATAGAAGGGCTTGACCCTGTGCTCGTGCTTGTCCCAAAATTCCTTTACCACCTTATCGAAATCCACATCGTGGGTGGTGAAATAGTTTTCGAAAACGTGACCGAAGGAATCGATAATATCGTCGAAGAGAATCTTTTCCTTATGGTAATTATAAAGAGTTTTCAATACAAAGGGAAGGTATCTTACGAGGGTAGGCTCTTTCTTAAGATAAAAGAGAAAAAAGTGCAGAGAAGAGTCACCACGGTAAATAGTATCATCGAAATCGTAAACGTTCATAAGCGTTCCTTTCTTATTCGGGCTTTTTTAAAGATAAGTATTCATCCTTTACTATACCCAGTTTTTTGAATATAAGGTGGAAGATAAGAGCGAGGACAGCGGGGGCGATGAAGTGCATAACGGCTATGGTAATGATGCTTTCCGTGCTGCTGCCCATAGCCGAAAGCGCACCGAACTGACCTACGAGACCGCTGGTACCCATACCCGCACCTGAAGGAGTGTTTGTCATTTTAAGCACACAGGTGGAGACGGGACCTAAAACCGCACCGGCTAATGTGGGTGCAAGAATTATCTGCGGATGGCGCATAATGTTGCCGAACTGGAGCATACTCGTGCCGAGACCCTGTGAAATGAGACCGCCCACACCATTTGCTTTGAAGGAGGTTACGGCGAAGCCTACCATCTGTGCCGCACAGCCTACTGCTGCCGCACCTGCTGCGATACCCTCTATGCCGAGCATAATGCACAGAGCCGCCGAGGAGATTGGTGCCGTTAGGGCTAAGCCTACGAGAACAGATACGCTGATGCCCATAGGGAAGGGGTGGAGCTGAGTGGCACTGTTTATAAGGTCGCCGAGACCTGTCATAAACTCTGAAAGATAAGGACCTACGAAGGTGCTGACAAAACCGCCCGTTACAATGGTGATGATGGGGGTGACGACGATATCAATTTTTGTTTTGCCTGCTACGAGAGATGCGATTTCATTAGCAACCAGTGCAGAAACATAAGCGCCTACGGGACCGCCCAGCTCATAGCCGAAGGCACCGACAGCGATACAGGAAAAGACAACGAGAGGCTTGCTTTTAAGTCCGTAAGCGATGGCTGCACCTATAGCACCGCCTACTACGGGAGAAGAGGCGGAAAGAACGCCTGAAAAGGAGGCTAAAATCTCTAAGTGAGGAATTTTAGCTATCTGACTTATGATAAGTCCTACGATAAGTGAAGAGAAAAGACCGAGAGCCATATAGCTCATAGCATCAACAAAATAACGTTTGAAATACTTTTTTACGAAATTCATTTTACCGTCTCCTTTTTGGATATACTTATTCAAGTATAACTCTCAAAGAAAAAATAATCAAGGGGGTTAAGTAAAAAAGACGTAAGGCTCTTTTATGTGCAAACATAAGAGTAAGGCATCCGCTGTATTCCGTGAATCCGTTGTCTGTTTCCGATGAATTGAATTTTAATACTTTTTTATAAAGCCCGTTGCATTTTTCTTTTTCCTATAGTATAATGCTTTAGCGATCCCGATAAGTGGTGGAGTCTGTCATAGAGTGTAATAGCATTCTATTTATAAGGATTGCGGCTTCGTGCTTTTCTCACTGAGGGGCAAATGTGACATAAAAGGCGGAGCTTTATGAAATCCACTGCAATGCAGGTGGGTTTTATTTTTTTTGTACAGACACGCCCGAAAATAATCTTAAGGAGTAAAAAAAATGAGTCCAATTACCATTACTGCTCTGATTATCTTCGCCGTGACATACATTCTTATGCTGGCTTTTCAGAAAATCAGACCGCATGTTACCGTAGCTTCTGCCCTTATCTTTGTGGCTTTAGGAATAGTCGCCTAGGTAAATCCCTCTCTTTTCGGTGAAGGCTTTTTCACCCTTTCTTCTGGAACCTATAATTATTCATTAGGGTCCGCACTTTCCGAAATCGACTGGAATGTTATTATGATGATAGCAGGTACTATGCTTTCCATCGTTCCTGTTATCGCAGGTATAGGCATTCTCCGTAAGGAAGGTCACGAGGTAAAGGCTACTACCTTTATGAAGTACGGTGTACCCTTTACTCTTGCCGCAGTTATCACAGGATATCTGCTTCTGTGGTTTATCTGGAAATAATTCTTTATCAGTTTTCATTATTAAATAAATCGGGCAAAAACCATTATACTGTAAAAGTAAACTGACCCAATTTGTGCTGTGCGTACAAATTGGGTCAGTTTAGTGCTGATAAAACGGTTTTTCTTTATGTTATATATTTCCCGTATACTTCATTCATAAATGAAACAAATTCACAGAAGCGAGCGGCTTCGTCGCTGGTTTCACGGCAGAAGGTAGCGGTAATATCTCCGTTTATCTGATATTCCTTACCTTCACAGGTTATCTTTATGCCGTACTTCACATTCGGCTCTACAGTTTCGGTATTTGCGGGATTTATAGCCTGAGCAGTCATATTTCTCTCTATTGAGAAAATGTTCAGCTCCTTCGCCTTGTCATAGATTTTTTTTTAGCTCTTCCATCGGAGGTGTGAAGGCTTTTTCTTCTGTTTTATATGCCTCTGTTTCTTCTCCTATGACATCCTTATAGGTATCATAATAATTACCAGGATTTTTACCGCCGAAAGAAAACTTGATGTCAAAATCTGTGGGAAGCACAGTTGTTTCATCCGTAATGTAGTAGGCTCTGGTGGTGGGCTGCTTACCGCTCACATCAGGAAGCTCCGAGTAAAGATAGACGGCGTAAACACTGTTAAGCTGTGCGGGATAGGTTTCCTGTATCATTCCGTCATACATTATACGCACCTTGGTGCCCTTTTTAATGTCTGTTCTGCCTTCCAGTTCCGTGCCGACGGTAGGAATCTGAATTTTATCTGAAGAATTTCTTTCAGCCGTACCTTCCAAAGGCTTTACCATAATCCAATCGCCGTTTTTACTCACATCTAAAACTTCTGCATCAAAGGTGTGTACATTCGGAAGCACAGAAGCAGGGTCTTTATCACTGCCGTCCAAAATTTCAACAGCATACAGCTCTCTTATTTCCGCTGTAAAAGCCGAAGAGGCTTCATCAACTTTGTAAATATCACCGCTGTAAAGTACACGGATTTTTGCACCCATGTGTATATTGCTGAAATCCACACTTGCCTGTTTAATAATTATACTGTCCCCGTATTCCTTTAATATTTCCGCATCCAAAGGCTTTACCACAAGCGAATTACCGGGCATATCAACCATAGTAACCTCAGCATCAAAGCTGTCACTGTATTGAGGGGTATTAAAGACAGATATAACGTTACCCGTCATAGAATTTACTTCTATTTTCTCTTTTATTTCACCGGTTCCGTAAACCTCTTTGGTATAAGCTATGAGGTTATTTTCAGGGAAATATGAGGTGCGATAGACATATCTCACACCGTCCTCAATCTGCTCGAAATAGCCTATCTTGCCCGTGTCATAATTCACCTTAAGTCCGAGCAGCTTATTTGAAACATCCACGGAAACACCTACATCCGTCAGAAGCACCGTGTTAAGGTCGGAGTAGGTGCCGATAGGCTCAGTTCTGCCGATGGAATCAAGATAAGCCTTGGCATATCCCTCTAACTGCTCTCTCATTTTTTTATTGTCGCTGTCCGTGGGGCTTAAGGCTCTGCCTTCATAAATTTTAGGGAACATCCTTTTGATTGAAGAGGTGTAACGGCTGCCGTCCTGTGCATACTCCACATCCAGGAAGGTATACTGTCCGTCTTTTACTTCAAACCGCATAACGGCAGGTATGATGTGACCGCTTTTGCCGATGAACCAGCCGTCCTCAAAGCCGTAGTTCGAATATCTTTCTATCATATATACGGTAACAATACCCTTGCTTTCCTTGGTGCCGAAAATCACATGGCCCTCGGCGGGACATTCACCGAGCCATTTGCCCTCGGAATTAATATCCAATATAGCCTTCGATACGGCTTTATCAAGGTCGGATGATTCGATTTTTTCTGTTTCGTTATGCTCGTAAAGCTCATAGCTTGCCCAGCCGTTATACTTGGCTATGCAGTTAAGAAACTCCAATCTGAATTGCCTTCCGCCCATAATATCCTCTTCGTCATTAACGGAGGTATCGGATACCTTTACTCTGAAGGAGACCTTTTCACCGTTTTTCAGGGCATTTATTGTTATTTCATAGC
Organism: Acutalibacteraceae bacterium; assembly: GCA_045579865.1. Taxonomy (GTDB): domain Bacteria; phylum Bacillota; class Clostridia; order Oscillospirales; family Acutalibacteraceae; genus UBA6857. The sequence goes on along the minus strand of JAZNMU010000160.1, from coordinate 27,564 downwards.
TGTCAATATCCCCGTTTTTCGGATACTCCGGAGACCACCGTGCATATTTCTCGCCCTCAGGCTCACGGTAGTATCTTTCTTCTATACTGCACTCGCCGTCTGTGCTTTCTACGGATTTGATTATATAATCCGTGGGAAGACTAAAGGTAATACTATGGTAACCCGTGGCGCTTAAATTCGGATTATAGTACCACTCGTTTTCCTTGCCTAAGGTTATGGCTGACGAAAGGACAAATTCGTGGTTTGTACCGTAGGAGCTTATTACCGTATTCTCGGCACTGATGAGGAAATAGGATGAAAGATTATCGTTTTCACCGACCTTGTTGATTTTTACGTGGTAGGAGTCTTTTTTACCTGAAGCTAAAACATCAAAAGTAATAACCGCATCGGCAAATATGCCGTCTTTGGTGATTTCGGGACGCCATATGTATAAATCTCCGCTCTCTTTGTCAGTCGGCTCACCTTTCATAACAGTTCCCGCCGACACGGTAGGTTCACTTAACGCGTGTGTCTCGGGCGGTAAGTAGAAATGTATCTCTCCGTAGCCCAGGGCACTGCTTGCGAAGTTGCACTCCCATATGTTTCCCTGCTTTATATATTCACTTTCATTGAAAAAGGCTTTTACCTTTTCCTTGTCTACGGCATAAAGTGAGCTTTCCGTAACCGTGCTTCCTTCGGTGCTGAGAATAAACATCTTTGAAAATCCGTCACAGAAAACCACATCAATGTTTCCCTCAGAGTTTACCACCTCAATTTTACCGCTGTGGGTAAGACCTTCAGCAGTGCTTTCGGGCAATCTTTCGAAGGCAAGTGAGGAAAGAAAATTAAGCACCGTGCTTCTGCCGTTGCCGGGGGTCGCCTTGAACCAGGATTTTATGCCCTTATGTACGGTGAAGTATTCGGAATATCCCACAGCCTCGTCGAAACGGAACATTTCCTTACCTTCGTCTGTTTGGATGAGATAATTTTTTTCGGGAATAGTGTCTTTTTTCCTTTTCGGACTCGTGGCGAAGCAAACGGCAAGAAGCACACTCGTTACAACAGCTATAATAATCAGCCATAAAGCGGGCTTTTTGTAGCTTAGAACGGACTTTATTCTTTTTTTGACCCCTGTTTCACCGAAGGCAACGGGACAGGCTGTTATCATTCTTTTCGGCACGGAGCAGTTAATGAGAGCCATAGAGTAGGGCTTTTTGATTTCCGCGCCCATTTCCTTTATAACCTTTTCATCACAGGCAAGCTCGATGTCTCTGCAGAGAAGAACGTAGGACATCCAGATAACGGGGTTGAACCAGTAAACCGTGAGAATGAGAAAGCCTAAAGGCTTCCACAGGTAGTCCTTTCTTTTAAGGTGTGCCTTTTCGTGGGCAAGAACATAGGTCATATCCTCCTCGCTCATAAAGGAGGGCAGATAAATTTTCGGGCGGACTATGCCGAAGATAAAAGGCGTGTTTATTCTGTCACACAGATAAATGTTTCCTTCTTTCTTTATGCGCTGTCTTACCTTTAAATAAATGAGAAGATAACTGAAAAAAGCATAAAGCACCATAGCGCCCATACCGTAAAGCCAGGTGAGAGCGCCAAGAACAGCATCCCACTGAAAACGTTCCACATCCACAGGAACGGAAGAATCCACATACTCCGAATAAACGGGATTATTTATAATTTCTACGGTAGTGCTTTCCACGCCCTTGTGGGGGTCTATGTTCAGAATTTCCGTAGGCAAAGGCTCGACGGTAGGAACTAAACTCAAACTGCTCTCGATAGGTACGGGGCAGATAAGCCTTACAGCCACCAAAGCCCAAAGAACAACATTGAGCCACTTGGGTGCCTTTCTGAAAATGAGACGGAATAAAAGCACTGCACCCACAAGCCAGCAGGCACTTATACTGGCATTAAGAAGACCTATAAAAATACTGTCGAAACTCGTAAGCCTTACAATAATACTTTCAAGACTCATAATCATTCCTCCTCATAATCTTCAACCATTCTCTTAAGCTCTGCCACTTCCTTTGCCGTCAGCTTTTTTCTCGAGGTAAATGCGGCAAGAAAGGCAGGCAGAGAGCCGCCGAAGGTTTCATCGACGAATTTTTCACTCTGCAGGGAATAAAACTCGTCCTTTGAAATAAGAGAGCTTACCGTTCCCTTTTCGTTGCGGAAGATTCCCTTTTCACACAGTCTTTTCAGCACCGTGTAGGTGGTGGACTTTTTCCAGCAGAGAGCTTCCTCGCTTTTTTTTACGAGCTGAGCCGAGGTGAGGGGCTCATTTTCCCATATAATATCCGCAAATCGGGACTCGACAGCACCCATCTGATAATCGTTCATATAATCACTCCTTTTTATTCTTTGGTTTACATCTTGTAGACTACAACTTTAGTTTACACTGTGTAGACCGATTTGTCAAGAGGTTTTGTGTATCTTAAGAATTTCTTAAGATACGGTTAGATAAACAGCGATTCCAACCGCTTCTGTGAAACTGCAGATTTGTGAACGGGATATATGCAGGACATATATAAAATTGACAAAAAATCATTTAACTGATATTATAAGAGCTGACAGGAAATGTTGTCTATTATGCTTTTTCATGGAGTAAGGGTGTTTTGTGATGAAAAGAAAAACAAAGGTTTTATTGATCGTTTTTGCTGCTTTAGTTTTATCTTTCGCTTTGTTTCGTATTATCTGTATAAACACAAAAGATTTCAATGACGGACTGGAGAATTATAATATAGAGGTTTTCGTTCCTGAAGGCAGGGCTGACAGGTATAAGGAGCTCGCACCTTTCAGTGGGATTTGCTGGGAAATATATGAATATAAACTTGACGGTAATGAAGTGGAAGAAATAGAAAAAGAACTGGATAACGGTTTCTGGTCAAAGATTGATGGCGAGAATAAGGAATATTTTGTCAGAAATTATTTCTATGCATCCTATTTAAAAGACAGAGCATTCGGGAGAGTGTGGAGAAAAGATTTTCAGCTCTCCGATGAGGTTTATGTTTCTTCTTATACGGAATATCAGAGACCTTTTGAGTATAATGAAACCTCGATTAATAATAATTGGCGAGTTTTCGTATATGACAGAGGAAATTCGGTTTATTACGGATTGGATGTTTATTTAGGACGGTAATGAAGAATATGAAAGTTTTAACAGCAATCGACTCCTTTAAGGGAAGTCTTACCTCCCGTGAGGCAGGTATGGCGGCGGCAGAGGGAATAAAGAGAGTATATCCTGAGGCAGAGTGTGAGGTGCTCACTGTGGCTGACGGCGGCGAGGGTACCGTGGATGCTCTTATGTCCGCACTTAAGGGTAAAACCGTTACGGCTGAGGTCTCAGACCCTCTCGGCAGAAAGATAAAGTGTCAGTACGGAATTACCCCCGAGGGAACAGCACTGATGGAAATGTCAGCGGCGTCAGGTATAACCCTTCTGAGTAAAGAAGAGCTTAATCCTCTCCTGACCACTACCTGCGGTGTGGGTGAAATGATATGCGATGCCATAGGCAGAGGCTGTCGCAGGTTTGTAATCGGTATCGGCGGAAGTGCCACCAATGACGGTGGAGCAGGTATGCTTCAGGCATTAGGCTTCAGCCTTCTCGATAAAGACGGAAAGGACATCCCTTTCGGTGCACAGGGTCTCTCTTGTCTTGACAGTATAAGAGATGAAAAAATTATGAATGAGCTGTATGAGTGCAGCTTCAGTATCGCCTGCGATGTGACTAACCCTCTCTGCGGAGAAAAAGGTTGCAGTGCCGTCTATGGTCCTCAGAAGGGAGCCACGGCTGAAGCAGTGAAAGAGATGGACGGTTATCTCCTTGATTTCGCAGAGAAAACAAAGGAAATAAGACCGCTTTCAGACAAAGATTTTCCGGGATCGGGTGCGGCAGGCGGTTTAGGCTTCGCATTCAAATCATTTCTCGGCGCAAAGCTTTTAAGCGGTATTGACCTGATACTCGAGGAAATACATATCGAAGATAAAATAAAAGAAGCCGACATTGTCATTACAGGTGAGGGCAGAATAGACAGTCAGACTGTTATGGGTAAGGCCCCCGGAGGTGTGGCAGAAAAAGCAAAAAAACACGGCAAACCCGTAATTGCTTTTTCGGGCGCCGTGACAAAGGATGCAGTTTACTGTAATGAAAAGGGGATAGATGCCTTTTTCCCTATAGTACGCGGTGTTACTACTCTGGAAAAGGCTATGGATAAAGATACAGCCTACGGAAATATGGCAGACAGCGCTGAGCAGGTGTTCAGGGTGATCAAGGCCGTGAGAGGATAAAACAGGAAACGGGACAGTTGCACTTTCGTGCGACTGTCCCGTTCTTTCATTGTGAAACAAAAAGGGCCTGGGCACCCGACCGCAATCTTTGAGTGCCCGTCGGGTCGGGTTCTTATTTTTCAGATTTCTTTCTGAATATTACAAATTTACTTGCGAAGTAGTTAAGTATAACAACTATAACTGCAAGTATGAGTTTGGCGATAAGCTGACCGCTGATTTCGAAGCCGAAAACCGTCAGGGAATACTCGCCGAATTTTAAAAGGTCAACGAAAAGCCACATTCCGCCTTCTTCCACACCGAAGCTGAAAATTCTTGCGCTGAAAAATGCAGGGATTTCTTTAAGAAGTATTTTCGGTGCGAAGCTTTTTGACTCGAAAACAAAAATTTTGTTTGTGATGTAGGCGAAGACTACAGATACGAACCAGGCTATGGCATTGCTGACGAGATATAACTCTTCACCCAAAAGTTTTCCGCATACCCAGAAGGCTATGAAATTCACTACGGTGGTAAGACCGCCGAAAATAACATATAATAATAATTCTTTGTATTTTTTAATAAGTTCAGTTATCTTTTTCATTGTTAAGATGTTCCTTTAAAATATAAACAGGTCTGTTTTTTCCTTGCACATACATTTTTGACAGATATTCACCGATAATTCCCAGACAGAGAAGAAGGATGCCGCCTACAAAGAAGACAGATGAAATTATCAGCAGTGTGCTTGTTGCTGTGGCGGAGGGGAGAAGGATGGATACGATAAAGCCGATGACTGATAAAAATGCAAACAGAATACCTACCAGCATCGAAATTTTCAGAGGCATGGTCGAAAAAGCAAAGATGCCTTCAAGTGCATATTTTATAAGTTTTTTAACACCCCATTTGCTTTCGCCGCTTTCTCTTTCGGCAACCACATAGGGGATATATTCGGTGTGAAAGCCTACATAACTGAACATACCCTTTGAGAAACGGTGGTATTCAGTCATCTGTAAAAGAGCGTCAACTACACTTTTTTTCATAAGTCTGAAATCAGAGGCGCCGTTTACAAATTCTACATCAGATACCTTGTTTATGATTTCATAAAACATTGACTTAACTGCAGAAATAGCCTTTCCTTCTTTCCTTTTCTCCTGGTAGGCTGTTACGCAGTCGATATCCTCATCGCTTTTCATAACCTCCAGCATTTCCAGCACAACCTCAGGTCTCTGCTGTAAGTCGGCATCTATGAGACAGACAACATCACCTTTGACCTTCGAAAGACCTGCATAAATAGCAGCCTCTTTACCGAAGTTGCGGCTGAAGGAAAGAACCTGGATATTGTTTCTGCTGTTTTTGTTATAATAAAGGTCTTTGAGCTTTTTGCGTGTATCGTCCTTGCTTCCGTCGTTGACGAATACAAATTCATAATCCTCTACCTTGCCTTCGAACACTTCAGTTACAAGGTCAAAGAATTTTTCCACATTACCCTCTTCGTTGTAGCAAGGTACTACTAAGGAAAGTTTCATTTTACTTCCTCCTTTTTATTAACAGTAAAACCACAATTGACAATGCTATATTATATCAGTAAACAGTGAATATATCAAGTGTTTTTTATGATTTTGTTGGCGGAACAGTGAAAGGGATTATGCCTTGGAGAAAAATCAGAGCTGTAAACAGAAAAGACAGGATTTTACGCTCCTGTCTTTTTCTTTTTTTAGTTTTTTTGAGGGCTTTCCGGAGTATAGTTTTCAATAAGGCTGTCAAGCTCCTCAAGTGAAACAAACTCAAAAGCAATATCACTGTCCAAATTGTGGAAACTCTTGTACCTTGTTGCATAAAGCTCGTTTGACGGAGAACTGATCCACAAATAAGAAAGATTCGGAAGATGGCATGTATAAACGGTTTTTGCTCCGTTTTCAGCCTGAAGCTTTGCAAAATCATTTCTTTTGACATCGTAGGTGTGAACAGGGTAGAAAATTGCGACGTAAACAAAAGTCTGAAGAACCAGAACAAGAGAAAGCAGATAAGTAACTGCTTTGTAATTGATAGATGAGATTTTGAATCCGCGCATTACATAACTGAACAGATCCGTAAGGAACATCATCATAAAAACATATGCAGCGAAAAAACAGCGTGCGGTTACGGGATTCACTACAAGAAGTGGTGCAATAACAACAGGAACACAGTAAAACGGAAGAAGCATACGGAATCTTCGTCCCTTATTTACGCAGAAAAGAATAAGAACGGCTATTGAAATTACATACAGAAAAGTAACCGTAACCTGGAATTTTGGCTTTTGCATAAATCCGAGAGAAAAGTTAAGAGTGGTATTGAAGGTATACATATTTTCAAGTATGATAAACACCATACAGACTATATTTACAGTTAAAGCAGAAATAACTGGTATACTGCGGGCTTTATCTGCTTTCTTTAAAAATTTGTAAGCCAGAACAGCGAGAAGGATTGTAGCGACTATGCACATCAGCCAGTTAGAGAAAATAACGAAATCAGTGATGCTGATAAGGTGTGACTTGGCTGTTTCGATTATACCCTCAAGAGTTTTAGGTGTATTTCTGTATCCGTCAGCATCGTTCATGATGTTTCTGTAAGCTCCGTTAGAGAACATCCAGACAGCACCCGCCAGTGCACCGATGAAAAAGGTGAAATGGGACAGGTAAAACTTTTTAAATTTAAGCTTTGTCCAGAAAATAACGGCAAAGCCGAGACAGATGTTAAACAGCGTAACATTTTCCATAAACAGTGCACCGCAAAAGCCCATAAGTAATGTCGGGATGAACAGCGTTTTGCTGTATGAGGGCGTGTCCGGACCTGTTATGTTTCGGACAAGATAAACATATGCACCGCTTATAATTGCAGAGGGAACATAATTTGCATAACCGGAAGTCCAGGCCACGGCCTGAGTGAAATAATCCTTAGGCATAGCAAAGAAAAGAACGAGTGCGAAAAGAAGGGCGGCATTTGTTTTCCTTATTGTGTATCTGCAACAAAGCAGGCAAATACCGTAATATGAAAGCGACATTAAAAGGATGTCCAGAATTTTGCTTTTGCTGATAAGAATTACAAGAATATTTCCTAAATATCTGCCATTATAGTTACGGAAGAAGTTTTCAAGCCTTTGCATTCCTTCTGAGGAACCCCATGCCCAGTCGTCACACATATACGGGAAAAGATACGCAAGATATGCGAAAATACCGACAGCAATAACACTTATGATGATGAAATTTCTCTTTTGCTTATCGGAAGCGTTTATGGGTGTTGCAGGTATAATGCTTTGTTTGTCCATATTATTACCTCTCTTATAATTTTTACATCATAGGATTATAACAATTTTTCGCCTTAAAGTCAAGGGAAAAGGATATGAGGTGCTTGTTTATGTTTTTGACACTGTATGAGCGATTATTGTGTCATAAAAATATTGCGGACTGTTCGGTAGTCCGCAATATTTTTTATATACTGTATTGTTATTTTACTTCCTCAGCAGCTACTATATCACCCTTCTGGGGTTCTTTATCGTCTGCCGAAGCGGTATATGTGATTTTTACATTCTGTCCCTTGTTCATAATAACTACTGCAGGCTCATCGGAAGCACTTATTGTGTAGTAGATACCGTTTTCGTCCAGCTCGATATAGTAAACACTTTCGCCGTTCATAACTGCAGTTCTGATGTCGGTCACTGCACCGTTTACGGTTACGGTTTCCTTTTCGGGAGTGTTTATATCATTCTGCTGATTTTCGGTGTCTGTGGCATCGATAATACCTTCGATGTCAACATCGATTTTAATATTGTTATGCTCTAATTTGTCCACGTATTCTTCCATGCATTCTGCGATGGTAACGCCTGTAACTGCCACCTGATAGTTCTGCACGTTAACCATGGCAAAGCGCTTGACGAGGCTGTCGGCATCCTTGAGGGACATGAAGTAGGTGGGCTGACCGCTGATATTGAGAAGGATGGGGAAGGTAGCGTTGTAGGAGTAGTCCTGAACATCACCCTGTGCAGAGGACATAGCTGAGTATTCCTTAGCACCTGAAACTGCATAGAAGGAAGCGTCCTTTGTTCTCATATTAACGAGAACAAAGCCGATGATGGCCTGGTCGTGACCGGCAGAGGTAACACCTGTGTACATATAAACGTCATCGTTCTGAGCGAGGTAGTTTGAACCTTCTGTGGCTACTCTTACGCCGTCCTGACCAAGAACGGAGTTGATGAAGCCCTTCTGATACTGACCGTAGTAATTGAACTGTTCTATCAGGAGTGCATCGGAGTAAATGCCGTCAATCCACTGAAGCTCTTTGCTGTCTCTGACCTGCTCAACAGTGTATTCTGTCATTTCGCCCGTTACGGCGTTAACGATAACTACGCCCTTTACATCTGTACCGCCGAAAAGACCGATTGTCTTGTCAATTACGGGGCAGAGCCAGTAGGGGTCACCCTTTTCGTCGATTTCAAATCGGGGTGTGTCGAAAATGTAAGTAGGATAAGCGAAGCGGACATGTCTCATAAGATATTTTGAGAAATGCTCGGTAGTGGCATATTTGATGTACTGACCTTCAGGAAGAAGTACAAGCTCACTTTTCTGTGTAACCATATTGACTACTACATAGCCGGGGAGACCTTCCTTGGTATTCTTAAGCCATTTGAAAACGTCGCCGTAGGAAAGAGTAGTTACCTTAACGGGAGAGTTTTTATAGTTAATCTGTGTGAAGTTTGTGGCGATTTCGAACTGTGAAACCTTGTTGATTTTTGAAAGGTCACCGAGAGTTCTGTTGGCAAGAACGCTTGCAGCCGCTGTGTCGAGAACGGGAACTGAGGAGAAGTTTGCCTCCTGGATTTCTTCGGCGAAGTTGGTGTTTTCGTTTACATCGATAATCTGACTGTAGGTCTTGGCTCTGAAAAATACAGAGGAAACAGCCATACCGACACCTACGATAACCACGAGAATACCGATGAAAATACCGGGAATGATGGACTTTTTCTTTACATATTCCGTGTATTCGGGCTTCATCATAGCACCTGATGTGATATTGAGAAGAGCGATGAATATGGCAGCTACCACACCGAGATACATATAGGTGTCAGTGCTTTTGAAGTTCATGGGAGGAAGCATAAAGTAATATGCAACCACGGCGCCGATAACGGTACCGATGATACTGATGATTAATTTTAATCCGGCTTTTTTGGGAACAAGATAAGCGGCTTTTCCGCTGCCTCTGCTTTCTCCCTTGCCGCCTGTGAAGTCAACCTTGATAGGGTCCATTTGAGAGCAACTCCTTTACTTTTGTTTTGATAAAATTATTAACTTGCTTAATGCAAGATAAACTATATTATTTAATTATACATAAAAAATGGATAAAAAGCAATAGAAAAAACGAATTAAAAACCGCCGCCCTGTGGGACAACGGTCTGATTTGCTGCTTACTTTTTCTTTTCGGGTAACTGTGCCACGATTATTGCGGCAAACATCAGTACACAGCCGATGCTTTCACGCAGGGTGGGAACCTGATGGAGAATTATCATAGCCGTAAGCACACCGAAAACAGATTCGAGGCTCATTATCATCGTAGCGATGGTAGGTTCGGTCTTCTGCTGACCTAAAATCTGCAGAGTGTAAGCCACACCGCTGGACATTATACCCGAGTAGGCGATAGAGGGAGCGGCTTTTATGAGGTTTTCTATGCTGACATCCTCGAAAAGAATCATAGGGATAGCTGAAATGGCACCTGCCACCAGGAACTGAATCATCGAAAGCATAACTCCGTCCACCTTCGGTGAAACCCTGTCGATGACGAGGATATGTACTGTATAGCAGACAGCACAGGCTAAAACATAAAAGTCGGATGGCTGTATTTTTCCGCCTTCCTTTACACAGAGAAGATAGAGTGCGAAGATAGAGACTATTACACAGGGCCAGATAAGAGGTCTGATTTTTTTTCCCAGGAAGAGAGAGAAGATGGGAACGAGAAGGATGTAAAGAGCAGTAATAAAAGCCGCTTTTCCCGGTTCCGTTCCGCCGTCGATGCCTAATTGCTGTAAATTCGAAGCGAAAAAGAGGACTATACCGCAGACGGCACCGCCCTTGAGAAGATATTTTTTCTCTTCGGGGGACATTTTACTGTTGCCGTTTCTTTTTTTCTTTACTCCTGCCGTTACACCGATAACGGGAAGTAGAGCGACCGCACCTAAAATGCTTCTCATAGAAATAAAGGTGAAGGGTCCTACAAATTCTGCGCCTGTGGTCTGTGCCACGAAAGAGCTGCCCCATATAACGGCACAGAGCATCAGCAGAAAGGAGCCGACAATATTATCTTTTCTTTGTTTTTCCATATATTTTACCTCAACCTAAAGCGGGAATGAACTGCCCCAGAAAATCGAAAAGATAGCACACGGGAACGACGAGAAGAAGGGCAGGGAAGAAGTTTGCTACCTTGATTTTGGAAATGCCTGCAAGATTGAGCCCGAGAGCCATAATCATAATAGAGCCGACACAGGTGATTTCTCCTATGGCAAAGGAATCAAGAAAAGGCTCGAGCACGCCTGCTAAAAGAACTATACCGCCCTGAAAAACGAAAACGAAGCCTGCGGCGAAGATAACACCGATGCCGAGAGACGCAGAAAGCATCATAGAAGAGAAAAGGTCGAGAATGCTTTTCGTTATCAGAGTAGTGTTATCACCCTTAAGGCCTGCATCGAGGGAACCGAGAATAGTCATAGCACCGATACAGAAAACGAGGCTTGCGGTTACGAAGCCTTCAGCGAGGGCGTTTTTGCCTCCGTCCTTGCTTTTGATTTTCTTCGAAAGCCAGTCGCCTGCACCGTTCAGCTTTCCGTCAATGTCGATAGCGGTGCCGATTAAAACGCCGATAACCATAGAGAAAATGGAGATAAGGATATTTTCTCCTTTGAGCATACCCTGAATACCGATCAAAATAACACACAGACCGATGCCTGTCATAACTGCATCGCTATATTTTTTACTTATACTTTTTTTGAACAGCAGACCTACAGTGCTGCCGATAATTACTGTACAGACATTTATAAGTACGCCTAGCATTGGATACACTTCTTTCTTTTTTACAAATGTTTATCCATTTTAGCATAAAAGACATTTAATGACAATAATTTTAATTTAAAAATTAATATAGTTTTTATTGCAATTGTGTCTATATTATTGTATAATTCTTACAACTGTATTATAAAGGAGAGATAATATGAAGCCTTTCTTTCTTTTTTCTAAAGAAGAATCGGATACTAAAGTAGCCAATAACCGACTGCTTTCCCATGCGATAGGTCTGACGGGTCAGAACATGGCATACAGTCTCGTTTCCAGCAGACTTTTTGTTTTCCTTAACACCGTTCTCGGTATACCGGCAGAGAAGACAGGTATCATTACCGGTGTCAGCACTATGTGGGATGCCATCAACGACCCCCTTATCGGCTCTTTAATGGACCACAGAAAGCACAGACCCGGTTATAAGCTCCGTCCCTTCCTTCTGTGGACACCTATATTTATAGGTATTCTCGTTACGATGATGTTCGTGGATTTAGGCCTTGATACTAACAAGACCATTCTTTACATACTGATTCTTTACATTCTCTTTGATACCTTCTATTCCTTCCAGGATATTGCTATCTGGGGTATGGCGTCACTGTCCAGCCCTTCCTCAGATGAGCGAAGACGAGTAGCTCAGTGGATAAGCATCGGCGCAGGTCTCGGCGGTACTATCGCAGGCCTCTTTCCTATGTTCAAGGATATGTTCGTAAAAGGCGATGTAATGAGCGAAAAGAACACCTACCTCTTCTTTGCTGCTATTTTCGGTATAGGCGGTATGCTTATCTCTATGCTTTCCTACCGCATGAAGGAAAAGGTTATCGACACTACCGCTCAGGATGATGTTCCTCCCGGGGAGAAGTTCAAGGCTATGATGAGAACCCTGTGGAATCTCCGATATAATAAGACCCTTATGATTATCTGTCTTGCCAGAATAGTTCAGAGCTTTTCACTTTCTCTTGCCTGGGAATATTTCTTCGAAAGCGAAGGCATTTCTTATAATATTTTCGGTACTGAAATTTCAGGCGGTACTGCACAGATAGCTTACGGTTATGTTATGGGTATCCCCGGCGCTATACTTAACTTCTTCACCGTACCGGTCATAAAGAAGCTCGGCGGTAATAAGAAACTTCTCGTTTATGCAGAGGTTGCCAGCATTATTACGAGACTTATTGCCTTTGCCATAGGTGCTAATGACAGATATAAGAATATCGGTGCTCTTCTTATGGTTATGGCTATCGTCGGCTCATCGCAGATCCTCACCAATATGAAGGATATTGCTCACCGTTCTCTTATTACAAACTCTATCGACGAAATGGAGCTCAAGACAGGCGAAAGAACAGAGGGTATCGCCTTCTCGATGCAGAACTTCGTTTCGAAGGTTACAGGTGCTATCCCCAAGTTCATTCAGGGTTATATGCTTAAGTTTATGGGCTTTAACGAAAATATCACCGTTGGCGGTAAAAAGCTCGAAGGTTCGGCTCTCGTACGCGCTCAGACATCACCGCTTTTCCTTAAATACCGCTGGCATCAGTTTATTTTAGGTCCCGCTATCGGTTCGGCACTCTATCTTATGGTTATTCTCTTCCTTAAGGATGACCAGACTCATATCAAAGAGGTGGAAAGACAGCTTAAGGAAAAGAGAGAAGCTGTCGCGGAAAAGGTTTCAGTGGAGGCATAATATGAAGGTTTTATGTGTTATCGATATGCAGAATGACTTTATTGACGGAGCACTCGGTACGAAAGAGGCGGTAGCCATAGTCGATAAAGTAAAAGAAAAAATTGCTCTCTACCGTAAAAACGGCGGCAGAATCATTTTTACCCGTGACACTCACGGAGAGGACTATCTTGACACTTCAGAAGGAAGAAAACTTCCCGTGCCTCACTGCATAAAGGGTACTGAAGGATGGCAGATTACATCTGAACTTGACACAGAGGGCTGTGAGATAATTGACAAGCCTACCTTTGGCTCCTATGAGCTGGCTGAAAGGGTAGCAGAGACAGAAAATCTTGAAGGAGTAGAGCTTCTCGGTCTTTGCACGGATATATGCGTTATCTCAAATGCTATGCTTATAAAGGCTAAGGTTTATGAGGTTCCTGTTACCGTAGACGGCACAGCTTCCGCAGGTGTCACTCCCGAAAGCCACCGTAATGCTCTGGAGAGTATGAAAATGTGTCAGATTGAGATTATTGATTGACAAATATTAATAGTCTGTGATATTATTGTTATGCAAAGATTTATTCTTTAAGAAAGGAGTAAAATATTATGACAATCAGAGAAGTTATCGATATGCTTACAGAAATCTTCCAGATGCTTATGGCTTATCTTGCACCTCTTTTTGAAAAGAAGGATGAAGAAGCAGAAGGCGAAGTAACCGAATAAGGACAGAAAAACTAAAATCCGTGGGCTTGGACTCACGGATTTTTTGCTGTAAGAGACCTAAAAATCAACAAACTGTTAACTATATTTCAGAAATAACAAGAATTTATCAGTATTTTAAGTTTTATTTGACAATACAAAAATTAAGTGATAATATTAGATAAAGTAATTTAATTGTTTTTTATTTTTTAGTTAAGAAGAAGGTTATAGTATGAGTGATAAAAGAAAAGTTTTACTTATTGTCAACCCCTGCGCAGGCAGAACAAAGTCAAGAGCAGGTACTTTTGAAATTGTTGATAAGTTTTCAAAAAACGATTATGAATTCACCGTGCGCACAACCACCTGTCAGGGCGATGCCACAAATATTGTAAAAAGAGAGCTTGATGAGCATGATATGGTTGTATGCTGCGGCGGTGACGGCACACTCAACGAGACGGTAAACGGTGTTATGGATATGCCCCGCCGTGTGCCTATCGGCTATATTCCTTCGGGCTCTACAAATGACCTTGCCACTACTCTCGGTATCCCCAAGGATATCAAGGAGGCAACGGACCTTATTATGAGCGGTCAGCTCAATGATTACGACGTAGGTCTTTTTAACAACAGATATTTCACTTATGTGGCTTCCTTCGGTGCTTTTACCCGTTCCTCCTATGCCACCAGTCAGAAGCTGAAAAATAAATTCGGCTACCTTGCTTATCTTCCCACGGCAGTGCCCGAGGTTTTCAATATCAAAAACTATAAGTTGAGAATTGAGCACGACGGCGGTGTCATAGAGGACTGGTTCGTTTTCGGCGCTATCTCCAATTCTACCTCTGTGGGCGGCTTTATCGATTTCGATACGGATGAAATCAAACTTAATGACGGTGTGTTTGAGCTTCTTCTGTGTAAGGGTCTCTCCTTTACCGGTGTAGTTCCGGCTCTTTTAAAGGTAAAACAGAAAAAATTTGACGGCGATCCTCTTATTTTCCTTCATACAAAGAAGCTGAAGGTTACCTGTCTCGAGGGTGAGGTGGACTGGACCTTAGATGGCGAATACGGTGGAAGACATAAGAATGTAATGGTTCACGTGCTTAACGGCGCAATACATATCTGCTCAGGAGAAAATCCTCTTTTCGAAAAGCACGAAATTCCTGAATTTACTCCCGCCGTTTCTCATAAGGAAGAAGCAGAGGAAGCAAAAGAAAAGAAGTTTTTCAAAAAACGCAAGGCTCAGAAGGATTCAGATGTTGCAGAGACGGTTAAAGAGGATGAGGATCAGGCAGAAGAGGTTAAAGACGAAACCACAGTGTAAATTTTATTAACACAAATTCTTCCAAATCAACTGTTTGTGAAAAAAACTATTGATTATACATATACTTTACTGTATAATAATAAGTGCTGAAGAAAATTCTTCGATTTTGTAAACTATTTTTTAATAAATTGTTGACAAGACGGATTTTTTAGAGTATACTGTCTCCGTAGACAGATTATAATAGTGAGGAGGAACGACTTTGGATTTTATGGATTATATAAAGGCTCTTATAGATTTTATTATGAAGTTGGTTGCACTCTTCAAAAATGAGGACAAACCTGAAGAGGAAACAAAATAATCTAAAATTAAAACAGGCTGTTACTTATGTAACAGCCTTTTAATTTTCTTTTTCAGATGTTTTCCTCGATAACCATAGTTTCGACGAGCTTTCTGAGTTTGCTTCTGATTTTTTTCATACGCATATCCTGTAAAATCTCTGAGCGGTATGTCATAAAGGCGTCTTCGTCATCGGTGGCGATGGTCTGCCTCTCTATCACAAAAATACTGTCACCTGATTTTACGGCTTTTGCTTTCCCGTGGCCGATACTGCTTACTGCGGCGAAAAAGTCATCGTCATACATTGGGTCGCCTTCTTTGGTGAGAAGAACGGACAGAGGAGAGGTGACAATGATTCCCAGAGAATCGTTATACTGTGCATTGAGGTCGTCTATGGATGCCGTGCCATCGTTGATGCTTTTTGCCATGGAGGAGAAGAGGTTTTCGGTTTCCTTGATTTCCTTTTCTGTGAGAGGAACGGTTTCGCCTTTGTCGTTTGTTCTGGTGAGAGAGCCTTCGATTGCTTTGAAGCCCACATACATATCGACGAATCTTTCCTTAAGGTCTATTTCCTTGACAGGCTCTTTTCCGTTTGCGCCGTAAAAATGGTCCAGAAGCTGAAGCATACGGCTTTCGTGAGTCTGTATCTGAGTTATATCCTGCTTTGTTACGCCTATACTATTATAATAGTCGGAGAAAAGATTCCATATATTTTCGGTGCTTTCCACGGCGAGACGTTTGAATTCGTTACCAAGAGTAATCTTCTCGTCTTCCATAAGTTTGATTGCGGCCAGATATTCACAGCAGCATTGTTTTACAGCGGCTTTTATGCTGTCCGGGTCATTTTCGGAAACGGAATAGTTTTCGGGTGAGGAGGTTACTTTGTCTTTATAGTAATTGTAAACACCTTCCGTAACCGTGTGGTTTTCAAAGGTAAAGGGATTCGGCTTTTTTCCGCAGGCGGCAAAGGAGAAGAAAATCACCGCTGCAGACAGAATGGCAATCAGCTTTTTCATATCAGGTTCAGCCTTTCAAAAATACTTTTTGGTTATTATACACTATTTTTTCTGTCTTGTCTACCGAATATTTTAAGATGAAACTATTGACTTTGCTTACATTTGCTGATATAATCCTTAATTGTCGCAGTATGCAAAGGCATATTATGACATTCCTTGCTCCGGATTAAAGCCGGGGCCAGAGACCATAAGGAGGTAAAAAGACATGAACAAATATGAGACTATGTTCGTATTTTCTACTGCAAAGGGTGAAGAAGGCGTAAGTGCACTTACCGAAAAGTTCAAGGCACTCGTTGAAGCAAACGGCACTCTCGCTTCTGCTGAAGCTTTCGGCAGCAACGGCGGTGTTCGCACACTTGCTTACGAAATCAATGACGAAACACAGGGCGCATACATGCTCTTCAACTACGAAGGTGCTACTACTCTTCCTGCTGAAATCGAGCGTATTGCCGGTATCACAGATGGCGTTCTCCGTGTTCTCACAGTCAGAAAGTAAGGAGGAGCACTCATGCTTAACTGCGTAACACTTATGGGTCGCCTCGTTGCTGACCCTGAACTTCGCACCACTACTACAGGAAAGAACGTATGTACTTTCCGTATCGCCGTTGACCGTTCATTCCAGAAACCGGGTGAGCAGAGACAGGCAGACTTCATCACCATCGTAGCATGGGAAAGCACAGGCAACTTTGTAAGCAGATACTTCACAAAGGGTTCTATGATTGCTGTTCAGGGTTCTATCCAGACCCGTAACTATCAGGACAGCAACGGCAATAACAGAACTGCTTTCGAGGTTCTCGCCAGAGAAGTAAGCTTCTGCGGTTCAAAGGCTGAAACAGGAACACAGGCTCCTGCAGTTTCTGCAGCTGCTCCCGCTCCCGCTTATCAGACCGCTGTTCCCTCAGATTTCGAAGAAATCACAGACGATGATGATTTACCCTTTTAATTAAAATAAGACAGGAGGAAAATACTCATGGCATACGAAAAAGGCGCTAATCGCCCCAACAGAAAGTCACGCAAAAAGGTTTGCGCATTCTGTGTAGATAAGGTTGAAGAAATCGACTACAAGGATGTTCAGAAGCTCCGTAAGTTCACATCTGACAGAGCTAAGATCCTTCCCCGCAGAGTAACAGGTACCTGTGCTCGTCATCAGCGTGAACTCACCACAGCTATCAAGCGTGCACGTCAGGTAGCACTTATGGCTTACACAGCTGACTAATTCAAATTTCAAGGACGGTATGACCGAAAGGTTGTACCGTTTTCTTTTTATAAAAAACTATTGCAAAAAGATAGTAAATGAGTTAAAATCATTATAACTATATGGGAAAGGAAGACACTTTCCGTGTCGGGCTTTTTAAGATGAATATTATTGTAGTAGGCTGCGGAAAAATCGGTACGGCTGTGGTATCTGCTCTCGTAAGTGAGGGACACGATGTTACGGCTATGGACGAAAATCCCGCAGTTATAAACGAAATAACGAATGTATATGATGCTATGGGCGTTTGCGGTAACGGTGCAGACTGTGAAACACTTGAGGAAGCCAGAGTGGACACCTGTGATATTTTCGTGGCAGTTACAGGCTCAGATGAGCTTAATATGCTTGCCTGCTTCATTGCGAAAAAGATGGGAGCAAAGCATACGGTAGCAAGAATAAGAAACCCTGAATATAATGACCGTTCTCTTTCTTTTATGCGCCACCAGCTCGAGCTATCTATGTCAATTAATCCCGAACTGCTTATGGCTCAGGATCTTCATAATCTGCTTAAAATTCCGTCAGCATATAAGGTGGAATATTTCTCCAGACGCAACCTTGAAATGATAGAGGTAAGACTTAAAAAGGATTCTGCTCTGGTGGGTAAAAAGATCAGTAAAATCCGTGACAGGGAAAAACAGCATTTCCTCATCGGCGCTGTTTTGAGAGATAATCAGCTTCATATTCCCGACGGTAATTTTGAGCTTCGTGAGGGTGATACGGTCAGCATTATCGCTTCTCCTTCGGATATGCAGAAGCTTCTCAAAAGCCTGGATATGATCAAAAAGGCCGTTAAGGATGTTATGATTATCGGCGGAAGCAAGACTGCCTACTATCTCGCTAAGATTTTATCTTCTACGGGTACCAATGTAAAAATTATCGAAAAGAACAGAGAACGCTGTGTAGAGCTCGGTGAAATTCTGCCGAAGGCTGTTATAATTTACGGTGACGGCTCTCATCACGATATTCTTATGGAGGAGGGCCTTCGCTCCATTGATGCTTTTGTGGCGCTGACGGGTATGGACGAAGAGAATATTCTTACTTCTCTTTTTGCAGGAGAGTTGAATGTTCCCAGAGTTGTGTCGAAAATAAACAGCGATGAGCTGACCAAGATGGCGGAAAAGTTAGGTCTTGACAGTGTTATTTCCACTAAAAATATTACTGCGGATATTATTATCCGCTATGCCCGTGCGCTGGAAAACTCCACGGGAAGCAACATAGAAACTCTTTATAAATTTATGGATGGCAAAGCCGAAGCCATTGAGTTTAATGTGAAAAAGGGTGCGAGGATTATCGGCACTCCCATTAAGAATCTTTCGCTCAAGCAGGGAATACTTATTGCAGGTATAATACGCGAAAGAAAAACCGCCATAATTCCCACCGGTGACGATATAATAAATGAGGGCGACAGAGTAATTGTTCTCGCCTCGGCAGCTCACCGTCTGGGCGATTTGTCGGATATTTTAAGATAAGGCTCGGTAAAGAAAATGAACAGACGAATGGTATTATATGTGGTCGGCAAGGTGGTAATGGTTGAAGCAGGACTGATGCTTTTACCTCTTATAACCGCACTTGCTTACAAAGAAGCAGTTGCTTTCAGCATAGGCATCTCCATCGCTTTTGCTTTGATTTTGGGCTTTTTGCTGACAAAGATTTTTAAGCCGGGGCTGAAAACCATCTATGCCAAGGAGGGCTTCGTTATAACTGCCCTTTCCTGGCTGGCACTTTCGGCTGTGGGAGCACTTCCTTTTTTCATAAGTGGTGAGATTTCCTCATATGTTGATGCTTTTTTTGAAACTGTAAGTGGCTTTACCACCACGGGTGCATCGATTTTAACTGATGTGGAAAGCATGAGCAAGGGTCTTCTTATGTGGCGTTCCTTTACTCACTGGGTAGGCGGTATGGGTGTGCTGGTTTTCGTTATGGCTATAATACCCTCTCTTTCCGACCGCTCTATCCATCTTCTGCGTGCGGAGGTGCCGGGACCTGTAGTAGGTAAGCTGGTGCCGAAAATCAGGCAGACAACCCGTATACTTTATGTGATTTATATTGTTCTCACCTTAGCAGAAACGGTATTTCTTCTTTTCGGCGGTATGAATCTTTTCGAGGCACTGGTACATTCCTTCGGTACGGCAGGTACGGGCGGTTTCTCATCCCGTGCACTGAGCATAGGAGCATACAGCCCTTATATCCAGTGGGTAGTAGGCATATTTATGCTCGCTTTCGGTGTGAATTTTAACCTTTATTATCTTCTGCTTCTTAAAAAGATAAAATCTGTTTTTAAAAGCTCTGAGCTATGGGTATATGTTTCTATCGTGGCAGTTTCTGTTATTCTTATCTGCTTTAATATCGCACCGCTTTATGAAACCTTGTCCGAAACAGTGAGACAGGCTTTTTTCCAGGTTTCATCAATTATTACCACTACGGGCTATGCTACGGCAGATTTTAATCTTTGGCCGAATTTCTCGAAGCTTATCCTTCTTCTGCTTATGTTTATCGGTGGCTGTGCAGGCTCTACTGCAGGCGGTATCAAGGTAGCGAGAGTGGTAATGCTTTGTAAAATCATAAAAACAGAGCTTCAGAGAATGCTTCATCCGAGAAGTGTCAAGGTGAGCCGCTTTGAGGGAAAATGTCTTGACGGTAGTACGCTTTCCTCTGTAAACTCTTATCTTGCCGTTTACACTATGCTTTTCTGTGTGTTCGTGTTCATAATCGGCTTTAACGGCTTTGATATTGAAACTACCGTTTCGGCGGTTTCTGCCTGCTTCAATAATATAGGTCCCGCCTTCGGTATAGCAGGGCCTGTAGGCAGCTATGCATCCTTTTCTGTTTTTTCGAAAATAGTGCTTTCTATGGCTATGCTTTTCGGAAGACTCGAAATTTATCCCATAATTCTCACTCTTTCTGCGTCCACATGGGCCAAGAAATAAAGGTGTCATAAATGAAAACAAACAAAAAGATTTCTCTTTCCACCACACATATTATAATGCTCAGCTTTCTTTGTGCCATCGCTGTAGGCAGTGTTCTTCTTTCTTTGCCCCTGAGCAGTGCCACAGGTGAGGGTGTGCCCTATATTGATGCGCTTTTTACCGCCGTTACTTCCACCTGTGTAACCGGTCTTGTTACCGTAACAACGGCAGAAACCTGGAGTGTTTTCGGTCAGGCTGTAATCCTTCTGCTTATACAGGCGGGCGGGTTGGGTATAATTACGGTTATGTCAGGTATTATGCTTTTGCTGAACAAAAAATTCGGCCTGAGTGACAGTGTGCTTATTCAGGATGCTTTCAATCTGAACACCCTGTCGGGACTTTCCGGCTTCGTAAAAAGAGTTTTCAAGGGTACATTAATTGTTGAGGCGGCAGGCGCACTTTTATATATGACTGTTTTTGTTCCTGAATTCGGTGTGAGAGGTATATGGATTTCTCTTTTCAATTCTGTCTCGGCCTTCTGTAATGCAGGTATCGATATTATAGGAAGTGACAGCCTCTGTTCCTATGTAAAAAATCCTATTATTAATCTCGTTACCTGTGCACTTATTATTTTGGGCGGTATCGGTTATATAGTATGGTGGGATGTTATACGTGTTATGAAAAAGCATAGTAGAAACAGGCCTTTCCGTTTCCTTACTTTGCAGAGTAAAATAGCCATCGTTTCCACTGCTGTTCTTATATTCGGCGGTGCGGTGCTTGTGTTTATCTTTGAATACGATAACCCTTCCACTGTGGGGGAGTATAATATATTTGAAAAAATTCAGTTTTCTTTATTCCAGTCCGTTACTACGAGAACGGCAGGCTTTGCCACGGTGCCTCAGGAAAATCTGACACCCTCTGCGGCGCTTGTCTGTCTGATGCTGATGTTTATTGGCGGTTCGCCTGTAGGTACTGCCGGCGGTATTAAGACCGTAACCTTTGCTGTTCTGGCGGTTACTGCTCTTTCGGCAATAAAAAATAAAAACAACACGGAGCTTTTCTCACGTGCCATTTCACCTCAAACTGTCAGAAAGGCTCTTTCCGTGGCTCTTATGTCCTTCGGAATAATGGCTTTTTCCACGGTGCTTCTTTCGGCAGTTACAGGTGCAGATATTCTTGATGTGATTTACGAAACGGTAAGTGCCACGGCCACGGTAGGCCTTACGAGAAATCTTACCGGTGCTTTAGATGCGGCGGGTAAGATTATAATTATGATTACTATGTATCTTGGCAGAGTCGGACCCATTTCACTGGCTATAGCCTTTAACTTAAGAAAAGAAAACCTTAACACAGTCAGATGTCCCGTAGAGGAAATCAGTGTAGGTTAATCCGAGCATCCTGAAAGGAGAAAAATTATGAGTATACACAAAACCTATGCAGTTTTAGGTCTGGGAAGATACGGCAGAGCCGTAGCAGAAGAGCTTATCAAAAGCGGAGCTGAGGTTCTGGCCGTTGATGAGGATATGGAGGTAGTGGATTCCCTTTCTTCCGTTTTTCCTCTGTGTAAATGTGCTGATATTACCGATGCTGATGCTTTTGAACAGTTAGGAATTGCTGATATTGACACGGTAGTTATCGCTATGTCAAACAGCCTCGAAGCCACGGTTATGGCCATCACTCTCTGTAAGGAAGCGGGAGTGAAGGAGGTTATCGTAAAATGCAGCACGGAAATGCACCGTAAAATTTTTCTTCGTGTGGGCGCGGATAAGGTTCTCTTTCCTGAAAAGGAGTCAGGCATAAGACTTGCGAGAAACCTTCTCTCATCAGGCTTTGCGGAAATGATGGAGCTTTCTGATGATATTTCCATGATAGAAATGAATGTCAGAGATGAATGGGCAGGAAAAAATCTTATAGAGCTTGACCTGAGACGTAAATACTCTATAAATGTGGTTGCAGTGAAAAAGGGTGACAGAGTCAGCTCGGAAATCGAGCCTGCCGCACCGCTGGAAAAGGGAACTAAGCTGATTGTTTTTGCGAATGTTCAGAAAATTAAAAAGTTAAGATAAAATATCAAGGGGCAACTCTGAGAGAGAAGCCCCTTTTATATTTACTTTTCAGCTGTCAGCTTATACACTTCGCTTTCGATAAGTGCCGTAACCTCATCCACATCAAAAACTATACCCTTAGACAGGAGAAAAGAAACCACATACTCCTTTTTCTGCTGTCCTGTCTTACTGCCGTAAAGCTGTTCGGCGGCGGCTACAGCGATTTTCACCCATTCTCTGAGAGCGGACATCTGCTCAGCGGAAAGCCTTTCTCTGAGACACTGCGTGAGTTTCGGGATAATGAAAATGGTGATAAGGGCGGATATAAGTGTTATGAGTGCTTCAATAATAGGGGTTAAGTCAATATTTTTCATAAAAACAGATTCCTTTCTTTGAATAATTATTTCGGTTTATGATATGCTTCAAGGTCGTCAATCCTGTGGTTGATAACCTTGAATTTTTCTTTTTCTACTTCCTGCTCCTCCTCGAGTCTGTATGTGCGCTCGACCAGGTTGTTGTGCTTTTCGACCTTCTTTTCCAGCTGCTCGATGCGGTAGACCGTAAGTCTGTTCGAGGCAAGAACGCCGAGAAGACTTCCTCCTAAGGTGCCGAAAAGACTTATAATGGCTACGGTGATTCCTTCGCTCACTTTGTCACCTTCCTGCAGTAGTCAAGGCATACCCAGCGGTATTTGCCGATTCTGCCCCAGTCACCTTTGACTTTATCGACGGTGAGCTTCTGACCAAAAAGAAGAGTTCCGACCTTCTTTTCTGATGTGCCTGCACTTTCTCTTACATTCAGCACTGCGGTATTGACCTTGTATTTACCTGTAGTGTATACAGGCATTTCTTTGAAGGTAAGACCTTTAGTGCTTATAACCTTAGTAAAACTTTCATCGATAAAAAAGAGCTTCTCAGGTCTGTATGCACCGCCTGTGGCAGAGAGGACATATTTACCTTTGCTGTTTTTAGTCCAGCCGTTACCTTTGAATTTACCCTTGCCGGCTGAAATGTGAAGGTGATAAGCTGTAGCGCCGTCCTTACCCTCACGGCAGATTTTCTCTTTTCGGGTGAAAAGCTGACCAACTTTCAGTTTCTTAAGGTCAGCATCATCGGGATGAATGATGAGCATAGTGCAGTAATCCTTTGTACCGTCAGAGAAGAGGACCTTTTCAGTGCTTTCGAGCCATAAGGTATTAGTACCGCCTGTGCCGACACCGTAGATGCGCTTTATTTTCATACCTTCACAGGGACAGTAAATATAATCTCTGCCTGTATCACTGCAGCCTTCGTCGATGGGATAATCCTTCGGCGTACCCGTGGTATGAGGCAGATGTGAGGTTGTACCCGTATAGCTCTGAGTGATTCTCATGGTCTTACAGGGATATATAAGATAGTTTTTCATAGTTACTCCTTTCGTAATTTTATTCGGATAAAACAAAAAACCGCCCTTTTCCCTTCCCACGGGGAAAAAAGCAGCCTGATTTCTCACAGAAAAACTGTGAGTGATTATTAACTTTCAAGTGACTTGCGGAACCACTATATATAATTTTAGAGAAAAAAACGGCACTTGTCAAGCCTTTTGAAAAATTTGTTCTTTTTGACGAAATACAGCAGGCGAAAAGGGGAGATATTCAGGCTGTTTTATTCTGTGTTTGTTTTCTTTTGATAAAAAAACACGGTGTTTTTTGTGATTCTTGACCAAAGAAAAATCCTGCCTGAATTTGACAAAAAAGGTTGAAATCTGTATAATACGTAAGATTTCGTTAAATTTTATTAAAGGAGAGATATGGGCTATGGGCAGATATATGATGCGTTTTATTAACGCCACCGCATTCATAAGAAGAATAAGCATAAAGAAGCTTATTGCCTGGGCGGTTATGCTTTTCTGTCTGCTGATCGGTTTTCTTATTTATAAATCGGATATCGGTGTAACCTATGTTTTCTGCGACAGCGTTCAGCATAAGGTAATGACCTTTTCTGAAAGTCCCGAAGAAATCGTAGCCAAGGCAGGTATCACCCTTGACGAAAAAAACAGTCTTGTCCTCGATTACTATAACCCTGACGAGGGAGAGAAGATAATTATCGTGGCTGAGCCTCATAATGTGGATATTTATGACGACGGAGAAATGATCGCGTCCGTAAATGTGGCAGGCACTGTAAAGTCCGCTTTGGACAAAGCAGGTGTAAAGCTTAAGGACGGTGACAGTCTTAACTTCGACGAGGAGGTTGGTATCACCGATGATATGACCGTCGAAATTACCCGTGCCTTCCCTGTTAAAATCAAGGTAGACGGCGAAGAAAAGACCCTGAACATCACAGGCGGCACTGTCGAGAGCGTCATTAAACAGGCGGGAATCAATCTCGGTCAGTTCGATGAAATCTCAAAGAAGATGACTAAGGAAATAAAAAAGGCAACCTCTCTAACCATTAAAAGAATATCCTATAAAACGGAAAGTAAAACCGTAAAGACCGACTTTAAAACCAAGATTGAATACGACGACTCCATGTACGAGGATCAGAGAAAGGTCAAGAAAAAGGGCGTCAAGGGCAAGAGCCTCAACGAATACAAGTATACATATGTTGACGGCAAGGTTACCGAAACAGAAGTGCTCAGCAGCAAGGTGATAAAAGAGCCTGTCACACAGATACTCATCAGAGGCACCAAGGTTAGGTCTACAGGCTTTACGGGTGCATCCGTAAAATCGGGCAAGGTTATTTCCGAGCTTAAACCGCCCTTCGAAATACCTCTTAATAAAAACGGCAGACCTGTTAATTATAAAAAGGTTATCACAGGTAAGGCTACAGCCTACTGCACAGGCACCACCTGCTCCACAGGCGCACCTGCTATGCCGGGACGTGTGGCTGTAGACCCGAGAGAGATACCCTACGGCACGAAAATGTACATAGTTTCCTCTGACGGAAAGTGGAATTACGGCTACTGCATCGCCAGTGACACAGGCGGATTTATTTATAACAGCAGTACCGTCGTTGACCTTTATATCCGCGGCTACAGTAACTGCAGAAACTTCGGCAGACGTAATGTGGATATTTACATTCTCGAGTGGGGCAACGGAATAAAGAACTGGAAGACACATTGATGATAAAAGAGAAAGCACAGAGTGATGAACTCTGTGCTTTTAATATTAAATCTTTGCGGACACGGCACGCCATGTCCCTACGGGATTGGCAAAGAGCGGCGGGATGAGGTCATCCCGCCCTACATTATTTGATTTGTCGGAGCATCGTCACGGGATGTCGGGGCGCCCTTATCTACGACTGTATCTTTGTAACTTGGCGGACTATCACTTATTCCTTTGTGAAACTTTGCCCGCGATTTCGCATTCCGAATTTCGCATTCCGAATTAACCTATCCCCAGCTTTTTCATTACATCCTTATCGGCTGTCTCATACATAAATGTGGTGCCTGCCCAGATTTCGTCTGCCTTTTTCTTCCATTCGGGGAAGCCTTCGGGAGATTCTGGGTAGGTGTCGTAGTGCTTGCCTACCTTATCGCTGTCGAGAAGACCCTTAACGATTTTCTTAATGGTGGAGGGTCTGATTTTCTTTGTAGCAATACCCGATGCGATACCTGAAACAAGCTCTGCTATATCCTTGGCACTGAGAGCGAGATCCTGTCCCATACCGCCGAGGATTTTCTGGCTGAAGATGATGTCTTTTTTGAAAAGATATTCTGCTTCGTCATAGGAAGCCTGAACTATACCTGTGAGAAGGGGACGCATTGAGTCGAAGGCCTTACCCTGTACATCTATGTAGCGTTTGTTTATGGACCACATATTTTTCTGTGTAAGCTCTTTGCCTTCATTAAGGAGCTTGGAGATAACATCTACTGCGATTTCTACCTGATAAAGGGAGGAGGTACAGCCTTCGCCGCAGTTGGGCTTGGTAAGGCAGGCTGTGTCACCTAAAGCGATGAAGCCGTCCTCTGTGAAGCAGTAAATGCCTCTGTGGTAGGGGGTCATACCCTTTTCAACCTTGTCGATAGTATATTCGGGCCAGGGTACATTTTTGCGGAAGTCTTTGTAAATCTCTTCTGCATAGTCATAGGAGTAGTTTCCGCCTACACCGAGGATAGCACCGTGGTCGTCGCCTGAGGGAGCAGACCAGGTCTTATACTGCAGGAAGGAGCCGTGAAGCTTTGTGGGGTCCACAGATTCATCCTTATACTTTGCATAGTAGAGAACCACATAGAAAATATCCTTGGGAGTGAGTTTGAAGTTTTCTACGAAGGAGGAGTCGGGAAGCTTTGTTCTTGCCGCTGAGGGAATACCTGTGCAGTCGGCCACGAGCTTACTGTAAATTTCCTGGATACCGTCCTTGGTTTCGTATTTTGCACCGATGATCCTGCCCTTTTCATCGTAGATGAAATCCTTAAAGGGTGCGTCATAGATATACTCGGCACCTGCTTTTTCTGCACGGTCGATCATAGTCATTATGTATTCGTGCTTGTGGAGACCTACTACGGCCTCATGAGTTCTCTTGGGGTAATTACCGTAGGGTGAAACAACGGCAGTGGAGGCGAATTCGAAGCCGTAAACCTTTGTGTTTTCCTTTTCGGGGATTTCAAGGTCGAACTTAATCATATCCTCTCTGCCCATGTGGAAAATGTCATACCCACGGGAGATATTGTCCTTTTCCTGCTTTTCGATTACCACTACATTGAAGCCTCTTTTAGCCATCTGATAAGCAAACCAGGAGCCTGTGGTGGATGCACCTGCAATAAGAATATCGCAATTCTTCATATTTTAACACTCCTTGAAATAATATTTCTGTAATATTAATCATAACATTATTTTAAAGAATTGACAATATTTTCTCATAAGTTGCACTTGGTGTTAATGTATAAACTTTTCTTTAAGTTCATAGTACTTTTCCACAAACCAGAACTTGATTTCGTATCTTTCACCGCCTGTGACGATTTTCTCTTCTTTTTCGGAAAGAAGCTCAGAAAGGTCGGGGCTGTCCTTGGTGGCAGCGGGGAGACACATAGGCGGAAACATAACGCACCACCAGTTTTTACCCTTGCCCTCGCCGATGATGACTCTGACAGCGTTATAGTA
>JAZNMU010000159.1:0-6841 GCA_045579865.1 Acutalibacteraceae bacterium | reverse complement strand
AATTTACAAGAAATCAGAAAAAGCAAAATAATAAAATTTTTTAAGTTATTGATAAAGTTGGAATAGTATGATATAATCAATAAAACTTAGATTGAGGTGTATAATGAATATTGCAAACAAATTAACGGTTTTCAGGGTAATTCTTGTTCCCTTTTTCGTAATCTTCATGCTTACGGATTTCACGGCATATAACAGATGGATTGCTTTCGGCATTTTCGTTGTGGCTACGATTACCGATAAACTCGACGGAACAATAGCTCATAAATACAATATGGTCACTAATTTCGGTAAATTCATGGACCCGATTGCGGATAAGCTTCTTGTTTGTTCGGCACTTATCTGCCTTACAGCATCCGGTGAGGTTCCTGCCTGGGTTACAATACTTATTATCGGCAGAGAGTTCGCCATAAGCGGAATAAGATTAGTGGCTGCCGATAACGATGTAGCTATAGCCGCTACCTGGTGGGGAAAGAGTAAAACAATAGCGCAGATGGCTATGATAATAATTATTCTTATGAATGTACAGGCTCTGTATATTTTAGGGCAGATTGTAATGTATGTTTCGGTAATTCTTACGATAGTTTCATTAGTTGATTACATAGTAAAAAATAAAAAAGTTTTAGTGTTTGAAGATAAATAAGCCGATAAAGAGTCTTTTAAGGCTCTTTATTTGTTTTTAATATTGACAAAAGGCAGATAATATTGTTAAAATATATGTTGAAATTTTATATTTGAAAGGAAGTAATTATATGAATAAAGGTAAGTTTTATATAACGACTGCTATTGCATATACTTCGAGAAAGCCTCACATCGGTAACAGCTACGAAATCGTTCTCACTGATGCTATTGCACGCTATAAGAGACTCCAGGGCTATGACGTATATTTCCTCACAGGCACTGACGAACACGGTCAGAAAATCGAGGAATATGCTAAGGCTGCAGGTGTTTCTCCCAAAGAATATGTAGATAAGGTTGCCGCTGAAATCAGAGGTATCTGTGACACTCTCAACACCACCTACGATAAATTCATCAGAACTACCGATGATTACCACGAAAAGGTGGTACAGAAAATCTTTAAAAAGCTCTATGAACAGGATGATATTTACAAGAGTGAATACGAAGGTCTCTACTGTACTCCCTGTGAATCCTTCTGGACTGAATCTCAGCTTGTAGACGGCAAGTGCCCCGACTGTGGCAGAGAGGTAAAGAAAGCAAAGGAAGAGGCATATTTCCTCCGTCTTTCCAAATATCAGAAGCAGTTAGAGGATTACATCGAAAATAACGATGGTTTCATTTATCCCGAAAGCCGTAAAAAGGAAATGCTCAATAACTTCATCAAGCCCGGACTTCAGGACCTTTGCGTTTCCAGAACATCATTCAAATGGGGCATTCCCGTTTCCTTTGATGATAACCACGTAATTTATGTGTGGATTGATGCACTTTCAAACTACATCACCGCTTTAGGTTATGATCCCGACGGCTCCTCTGATCTTTACAAAAAATACTGGCCCGCAGATGTTCACATCATCGGTAAGGACATCGTCCGCTTCCACACCATCTACTGGCCCATTATGCTTATGGCTTTAGGCGAGGAGCTTCCCAAACAGGTTTACGGCCATCCCTGGCTTCTTTTCGGTGAGGATAAAATGTCTAAATCAAAGGGTAATGTTATCTACGCAGACGAGCTTTCCAAACTTATCGGAGTCGATGCTGTAAGATATTATCTTTTATCCGAAATGCCTCACGCTAACGACGGCTCTATTTCCTACAGCACTATTATCGAAAGATTTAATTCTGACCTCGCTAACACTCTCGGTAACCTCGTAAACAGAACCGTTGCCATGACAAACAAGTATTTCGGCGGTACCGTTATGGCTCCCACCTGCGGTGATGCTCTCGATGATGAACTCAAAGCATTTGCTTTGGAAACAGTCAAAACCGTTGAAAGCAAAATGGAAACATACCACATAGCTGATGCTGTCGAAGCAATTATGAACTTAGCAAAGAGATGCAACAAATATATTGACGAAACCGCTCCCTGGGCTCTTGCCAAGGATGAAGCAAACAAAGAAAGACTCGGCACTGTTCTTTATAACCTCCTCGAGGGTATCAGATTTATTTCTGTTCTTCTTTCATCCTTTATGCCCGAAACATCTAAGGCTATTCTTTCCCAGATTAACTGCGACATCGAGGATTACGACAGCCTTTCTTCCTTCGGCGCACTCAAAGCAGGTAATGCCGTAGGCACTGCCACTCCCCTTTTCGCCCGTATAGATGCAGAAAAGATGATGGAAGAAATCAAGGCTCAGCAGGAAGCTGCACAGAAAAATGAAAAGAAATTCAGTGAAATCGAAGGTATCGCTCAGATTGGTATCGAGGATTTCGCGAAGGTTGACTTAAGAGTAGCGAAAATCACCGACTGTGAACCCGTAAAAAGAGCAAAGAAACTCCTTAAACTCACTCTTAACGACGGAACAGGCACCCCCAGAACAGTAGCATCAGGTATCGCAAAATGGTACAAGCCCGAGGACCTTATCGGTAAGAGCGTTATCGTGGTTTCTAACCTTAAACCCGCTGTTCTCTGCGGTGTAGAAAGCCAGGGTATGATTTTAGCCGCTGACTGCAGCGAAAATGATGTTAAGGTTATTTTCGTAGACGGCATTCCTGAAGGCTCAAAGGTAAGATGATGTACAGTAATATTTTTGACACACACGCACATTATGATGATTCACGCTTTGATGAAGACAGAACCGAGCTTCTGTCTTCTCTTTGCAATGGCTCAGTAAGCGGAATTATTAACTGCGGATGCGACCTAAAATCCTCACTTGAAACAGTATTACTCACGGAAAAACATCCCTTTGTATACGGCGCAGCAGGCGTTCATCCTCACGAAGCAGAGGAAACCACAGACGAAGACCTCGAAAAAATTAAAGAGCTTTATAAAATAGAAAAAATCGTAGCTGTCGGTGAAATCGGTCTCGACTATTTCTATGATTTCTCACCGAGGGAAAGACAGATAGAAATATTCAGAAAGCAGATTATGACCGCCAATGAGCTCAGTCTCCCCGTGATAATCCACGACAGAGATGCCCACGAGGACACTATGAACATCATAAAGGAACTCAAGCCAAAAGGTGTAGTTCACTGCTTTTCGGGCAGTGCCGAAATGGCTAAAGAGATTCTCAAACTCGGTCTTTATATCGGTATCGGCGGTGCGGTTACCTTTAAAAACGCGAGAAAGCCTGTGGAAGTAGTTGAGATGTTACCTTTAGACAGACTTTTACTCGAGACAGATGCCCCCTATATGACACCTGTTCCTTTCAGAGGCAAAAGATGTGATTCTTCGCATATAGCGTATACTGCGGAAAAGATAGCAGAAATCAAAGGGATAGGTGTACAGGAGCTTATCGACAGGTGCACTGAAAATGCTAAAGAGTTGTTCGGTATTTGACATAAGAAAAGAAGTGTAAATTATGGCTAAATCAAAGAAGAAAAGACAGCCTGTAAAAAAAGGTTATCCTCCCCTGTCAAAGGCGGATAAGTTTTTATACGCTGCTTTAGAAGTCGTTGGTGCTATTTTTATATTTGCGTTCCTGTACGAACATGATAACATCATAGGTTTTTTCGTTTTAAAAAGCACAGAGGTACTTTCTTTTCAGGAAAGATTCACAATGTTTTTGATGGTGCCTTTTATTTTCTTTTACCTTTGCTATATCTTAGATTCACAATATAGCAAAAAGCCTATTTTCGGTAATAAAAAAGTAGATTATTACAATACACTCAACCACAAGTTCATTCTGCCATTATTCGATAAGAGATATAATAATATAGCGAGATATACAGAAACAAGAAGAAAGATTTTAATAAAGTTCAGTATATGGTTATGCGTTTTAACCCTCCTTTTTACTCTTGGGATTCTCGGTTGTATCGGCAGACACGAATTCAGCCGAGAAGGAATAACTACTTACAGTATTTTTAATAATGTCATTAACGAGTATTCCTATAGCGAGGTAGAAAGCTATAAGGTGGAGGTTTATTATCACCGCAGCTTCAGATCCAGAGGTCTTTCATATACCGACAGTGATATAAACCTTACTGTATATTTCGAAAATGGCGACAACTACACAGCAAGCTATAATACAGCACAAGATGTTTACGCACTGGAAGAAATCGACAAAATACTGAAAGGTAAAAAGAAAACTGTAGATTCACATTTACTGCAGAATTTTATAAGCAGACATGACTTAAGCGACGATGAACTAAAGGTAATTTACAGATTGTTTGAACAATAAAGTTAGAAAGCGACCATAGTGGTCGCTTTTTCTTTTAGCCGAATATCACATCCAGGCTCATCATCAGCAGAAAGCCCAGAGAAAAAATCAGTGTAATCCTCCCCTTTTTCCTTTCATCCTCGTACATATCAGGTATAAGCTGCTCAGTTACCACATAAACCATAGCACCTGCGGCAAAAGATAGAAAAAACGGCAGTGCCACAGCCATAAACTCAGAAGCTATAATAGCAATCACCGCTCCTAAGGGCTCAACTATACCTGAAGCAAATCCCCACAGAAATGTCTTTTGTCTGCTTTTATTTTCAGCCATTACAGGCATAGTTACTATAGCACCCTCAGGAATATTCTGTACAGCTATGCCGAAAGCGAGAAGAAAGGCCGAAGTAAAATCTTTCGCTTCATTCTGTGCTAAAAGTGAGGCGAATACCATACCTACTGCCATACCCTCAGGAATATTATGAACGGTTACAGCGATTAACTGCATCAGGGTTTTAGTGGCGTATGGAGTATATTTGTCGCATCGGATTAATGATTTTTCTATTATCCTGTCAGCCCATATCATCGAAATAACGCCTGAGAGGAATCCTGCTACAGTCTGTATAACTCCCCCACCTTCCATTTCAACAGAAGGTATAATAAGACTCCACACACTCGCCGCAAACATTATTCCGCCTGCCAGAGCAGAAAGAATGTTTTTTATGTGTGAAGACACTTCTTTTTTGATTATAAAAATCACGGATGAGCCAAGCATAGTGCCGATGAATGGTATCATTATACCTGTAAAAACCTTAAGAAACATACAATTCACCTCATATTATAAACGCTATAATCATAATATGAGACAAAAGAAAAAGGGTGCAGTAAGCACCCTTTTGTTATTATTCACATATTTCTTTGACGAGAGCTTTTATCTGCTCAATGTTCTCGTTTTTAACTGCAGAATGGATTGTTACCGTCGTATCAGTAAAGGTAATATCCTTGCTGCTTTCGAGCATCTTTTTCATTGTTTTGGCGGCGACAGGCATCCAGCTTCCGTTTTCCATAAAGCCGATTTTTCTGTTTCTGTAGCCTCTTTCAGTAAGTTCTTCAATGAATGTACGCATAAACGGGAATATTTCGCCGTTATATGTGGTGGTAGCGAGAATAATTTTGCCGTAACGGAAAGCATCCTCCACAGCCTCTGCCATATCATCGCGGGCAAGATCTGTTACTGCCACCTTGGGACATCCTGCATTTTTCAGCTCATCTGCAAGGATTTCAACAGCCTTTTTAGTGTTACCGTAAACAGAAGTATAGAAAACTGCCACACCTTCTGTTTCTACTCCATAAGATGACCAGGTGTCATAAAGATTAATATAATATCCGAGGTTTTCCTTAAGAACAG
The DNA here is from genome assembly GCA_045579865.1 of Acutalibacteraceae bacterium. GTDB lineage: Bacteria > Bacillota > Clostridia > Oscillospirales > Acutalibacteraceae > UBA6857. The sequence continues at coordinate 1,165 of JAZNMU010000159.1, read as the reverse complement.
GACCGTGTAAGGGACAGATAATTTCAATATCAAGATTAGCAGCTTTTTTCAGCACATTCTGCACCTGGGCACCGAATTTACCTACGATACCGAAATAATATCTTCTCGCTTCGCAGGCCCAATCTTCACGAGCCCCAAGAGCGCCGAATTTACCGAAGCCGTCAGCAGAAAAGAGAACCTTGTCACAGCTGTCATAGGTCATAATTACCTCAGGCCAATGAACCATAGGTGCGGCGATAAAGTTTAAAGTATGCTTACCGAGGGAAAGTGTGTCGCCTTCCTTTACTACAATTCTCTTGTCAGAAAAATCCGTTTCAAAATAGTTCTGCATCATTTTAAATGCTCTGTCTGAGGAAACTATAACTGCCTCAGGATATTCGTTTGAAAAGTTGAAGATATTTGCGGAATGGTCAGGCTCCATGTGCTGAACGATAAGATAATCGGGCGTTCTGTCACCTAAAACATACTTGATGTTTGCGAGCCATTCGTCGCCGAAATTTTTGTCAACCGTGTCCATTACGGCGATTTTTTCATCAATAATGACATAAGAATTATATGCCATACCTTCTGGAACGATAAACTGACCTTCAAACAAGTCAATATTACGGTCATTAACACCTACATATTTAATATCCTTTGTAACCATTTTAAAACTCCTTTATATTGAATAAAAATTAGCCTAATAATACATCGAAAGCGAGCATCAAACAAAAGCCTGCGATGAGTGAAAATGTGGCTCCGCTTTCGTTGCCGTGTGAATGAGTCTCAGGAATCATTTCATCACTTATAACATAAATCATAGTTCCTCCTGCAAAGGCAAGAGCAAAGGGCAGTACTGCATTTGAAATGCTGACAGCAAAGAAACCGAGAAGTGTACCTGCAACCTCGATAACACCCGTAAGCGCCGCAGCAATAAAGGTCCTGCTATGGCTCATACCTGCCGCAAGCATAGGAGCAATTATTACCATGCCTTCAGGTATATTCTGCAGAGCAATACCTGCCGCTATCATCAAAGCATCGTTAGTATTGCCTGTACCGAAGCCTACACCTGCCGCAATACCCTCAGGCAGATTATGGATAGCAATAGCTATAACGAAAAGCAGGATTTTATTTAGCTTATCCTGGCTGCCCGGATGAAGTCGGAGGCCAAGCGGTCTTAGGAAGA
>JAZNMU010000158.1:0-2312 GCA_045579865.1 Acutalibacteraceae bacterium | reverse complement strand
TTTCGCATATACCGCTGAGAACACCGAAGTTGCCGTCAATCTGGAATGGCGGATGTGCATCTAAAAGATTCGGATATACACCACCACTTCTGTAATTTTCTTTATCAGGCTCTACAAGGCTAAGAAGTCTGTCGATAAGCTCTAAGGCGTGATTTCCCTCAAGAAGTCTTGCCCAAAAGTTTACCTTCCACGCAAGGCTCCAGCCCGTACCGTCGTCACCTCTGATTTGGAGGGTTTTCTTGCAAGCTTCAAACAGTTCCTTATCCTTTTCGGTTATAAGACCTGCAGGGTGCAGAGCATAAAGATGAGAAACGTGACGGTGACATGGGTCTGTTTCATCTAGAGGCTCATTCCATTCAAGAATTTCTCCCTTTTCACCGATTGAAAGAGACTTGATTTTCGGTATGCTTCTGCAGATTTCATCATAAAATCTATCATTTATTCTGAGTGCTTCACAGCTCTTTTTGCAGTTAATAAATAAATCGAGAACAATACTGTTCATCATAGCCGTACTCTTTGAAACGGCAGCTGAGCCTTCTTTTGTTTTAAACATATTTTCGGGAGAGGTTGCAGGACAGATAATGTATTCACCATTTTCATCCTCTGTAAGAATATCAAGATAAAACCGTGCCGCTTTTTTCATTATGGGAAATGCCGTATTTTTCAGATAATCCTTATCAAGAGTATATTCGTAAAGCTCATAAAGGCTCCTGCAAAGCCAGCCTGAACCGCCTTGCCAGAAGGCCCAGCTTGCTCTGCCGTGAAGAGGAACGGAATGTCCCCATATATCTGCATTGTGATGAACAACAAATCCACCTGCATTATAAAAGCTCTTTGCCGTTTCTTCACCCGTAACAGCAAGCATTCTGAGAAGGTCAACCATAGGCGTCATAAACTCAGGCATATTGCAAGGAAGAACGGGCCAATAGTTCATCTGAGTGTTAATATTCACAGTGTAGTTGCAATTCCAGGATGGCTTTATGCTGTTGCTCCATATTCCTTGCAGATTAGTTGCAAGAGTACCTTCTCTTGAAGATGAAATCAGCAGATATCTGCCGAAGTTGAATAAAAGCACATAAAGACCCTTATCTTCTTTGTTTTCTTCAAAGGCTCTTATTCTTTCATCAGTGGGAATTAACTTTTTATACTGTTTGCCGAGAGAAAACGAAACACGGTCATAATACTTTTTGTAATCTTCAATATGTCTGCTTTTAAGAATATCAAATCCGAGTTCGTATGCACTTGTTAAAGCTTCAAGGCAGATATTTTTATATTCCTTGCCTTCAATTGCAGGGTATTTGTCAAAACCATTATAGCTTGTTTTGATTGACAGATATATGATGGCGTAAGTTGCGTTTTTGACATAAAGGGAAGTTTCATTCTCTGCCTTTTCACCGTCAGTTCTTATCATAACTGCACCACGGAACAGAATGCCTCTTTCCTCGTCTTTATCAGAATAAACAAGACTATTGCAGGGGTATGCAGAGCTTTCTGTGTCTGCATCTCCGGGACATTCACCGTCAACTATAAGAAAGCCACCCTCTGTGTATGTTTTTGATTTGAGAGGACAATCAATATTTAAGTTAAAAGAAAAGGCTTTTCTATTTTCTGATTCAATTTTATAAACCAAAACGTCATCGGGATAAGAAACAAACGCTGTTTTTCTAAAAGAATTTCCGCCTGATTTGTATGAGTTTGTAAGTATAGCCTCGGATAAACTGAGATTTCGTTGATAGTCTTCAAAACTGTCATTTTCGAAATTAATCTTTAGGTCACCAAAAGGCATATACGCCTGAGACCAACAAGTAACAAAGTTCTTTTCTATTTCATCCTGAGCCTCTTTATATCTGCCGTTAAGCGCCATTTTTTGTGCTTTTATATAAGCTTCATAAGCACCGTCTTTGGTTACCTTACGTGGATGACCTGTCCAGAGTGTATCATGGTTAAGTGAGATTATGTCAGTACCTACTGTACTGTAACACATAGCACCTATAGAACCGTTACCTAAAGGTAAGGCATCCATATAATGTTTTGACGGATTAGTGTAGTATAAATTTTCAGTACTCATAAAAGCACCTCCCGATTATGTGCTTACATTTTATCAATGAATATCAGACTCATATATTCAGAAAATCCTTTCTGTAATTGACACCGAAGAACTCCGCAAGCTCCACCATTTCTTCATCTTTGATGGTGTTCACTCTCGGAAGATGTGCGGTAAGCATATAAATCTGAGCCGCCTTTTCAACTGTTTCAATAAGACCGAAGGTTTCGTCCATAGTCTTACCTGCACCGTAAATGCCGTGCATACC
>JAZNMU010000157.1:0-5369 GCA_045579865.1 Acutalibacteraceae bacterium | reverse complement strand
GTGGTGAGAAGAGATTCACTGCTTTCTCCGCAAAGCTTATTGCAGACAGTACCGAAAAGGGCGCACTTATGCCCTGCCATAGTAAGAATATTATATATCATAGTGCTGACGGTGGTTTTTCCGTTAGTACCCGTGACACCGATAAGGCGGAGCTTTTTATGGCTGAAGCCGAAAAATGCGGCACATAAAAGGGAATAGGCTTTTCTTGTGTCCCCGACAATAATCGCGTTTTCACATACATCCTTCTGAGCTATAACCGCCACAGCTCCCTTTTCGATAGCCTGACGGACATAGTTCTCCCCTTTTTCGTGGCAGACGAAGAGTGTATCCTGTCTGACCTTCCGGGAATCGTCGGTAATATATTTTATATCCTTATCCTCGTTTTTATACTCGATACCTGACTGAAAAAGCAAATTGGAAATAAGCATAGTGTTCCTCCGTTAAAAGTGTACGGTATCAATCGACTGCTATATTTTCCTGTCGGAAGTATACCGTAATGTTCGAACCTGCGTCTACGGTAGTATCCTTCGGGATGTCCTGATTATAGGAAAGAGAGCCTGCAGTTTCTGCGGGACCCGAGAAGATAACATTCACACCGTATTCTGTGGCAAGAGTGTTTACCTGTGAAGCCGTGAGGCCTGTAAAGTCGGGAACTTTTACTTCCTGTGATTTTGAATCCTTTTCTGTATATAGAATGATAACGCCGTTTTTAGGTATGCTCTGACCCGATGCGGGAACCTGAGAAACGACAGTTTCGCCTTTGCCGATAACTTTGGCGGTAAAGCCTTCTGACGCTGCGGAAACCTTAGCCGCGCTTACTGTCTTGCCTACGAGGGTGGGTGTTACTCTGCTGACAGAAGCAAGCTCCTTCGCAGTATACTGAGGCTCCACATTCATATAATCGAGAGTTGCTTCCATAACCTCCTTGGCGATAGGAGCAGCAAGAACACCGCCTCCTCGGTAAGGACCGTGAGCATTGTCCACACCAACAAGGATGGCTATTTCAGGGTCATTTGCGGGAGCATAGCACACAAAGGATGCGATATAGATATCTTCATCGGAGCCATCATCGAGCTTTTCGGCAGTAGCTGTTTTACCTGCTACACGGTAGCCGGCGATGTAAGCATTTTTACCCGTACCGCTTTCAACTACAGCCTCCATCATCGAGCGTACCTTGGCACAGGTAGACTCGGAGATTACCGTTCTTCTGACGGTGGGCTGCGTTTCGGAAACTACGTTTCCTTCACTGTCTACTATTTTATCCACAAGATAGGGCTTCATCAGCTTGCCGCCGTTAGCAATGGCACAGGTGGCGCTGAGAAGCTGTAAGGGGCTTATTCTTACAGTCTGACCGAAGGAGGTACTTGCAAGGTCAACCTTCGACATAGTTTCCTGCTTATGGACATAGGGATAAGCCTCGTTACCTGTATCGATGCCTGTTCTTTCAGTAAAACCGAAGGCCTCGAAGTATTTGTAGTAATTATCCTTACCTAAAGTCTGACCCACATTGATAAATCCGCAGTTACAGGAATTCATAAGCATCTGGGTAAGAGTCTGTGTACCGTGGGCTTTATTATTCGCACAGCGGTAGGTAATGTCCGCTATTCTGCAGGCACCACGGCAGGTATAAGTAGTATTAAGAGTGGCAGAGCCTTCCTCTAAAGCCGCAGCAGCGGTAAAGATCTTAAAGGTAGAACCCGGCTCGTAGGTATCCGTAACACAGAAGCTGCTCCACTGGTCATAGAGAAGACGGCTGTATTCGGCATTATACTCCTCACTGCCCTCTTCGAGCTCTTTAAGTAAAGTCTTATCCGCCGACTTTATAAGTTTACCCGGATTGGTAAGGTCAAAGTCAGGCTTGTCGCTCATAGCCAGAACAGCACCCGTATCCACGTCCATAACGATGCCGTAAACACCGTCAGGCTTGATGCTTTCCAAAGCCTGGTCGAGAGCATTTTCGAGATATGACTGAATGTTTTCGTCGATGGTAAGTACCACACCGTTACCGTCAGTGGCATCGAAAACCGTTTCGTAGCTTGACTCAAGCACATTACCTCTCGAGTCCTTAGCCGTTACTATTCTACCGCTCTCTCCTTTGAGAACGTCGTTATAATACTTTTCTATTCCTGTTTCACCGTTACCGTCGGCATTCACCACGCCGATAAGCTTAGAAGCGAAGTTTTTCTGAGTATAAACTCTTTTGCTGTCATTTTCATAGGAGAAATATTTGGCGGGTCTTATCTTTCTTTCCTTGAGCTCGGTTATTGTCTTGCCCCAGCTGGTGCTTTCCACGGGAACCTCGAAAACATACTCAGTTTCAAGGAAGGTCTGAAGTGCAATTTTCTGAGTGGGTGTAACCTCTTTTTTTACTCTGACGTATTTGCTGTCAGGACGGATGATAAGCTCCTTCACATCCTTAGCTTTTGAGGAAACCGCTTTCGCTATGCCCTTGGAAAGATAGGTGTAGAACTCCTCGAGATATTTTTCATCGTAGTTTTTGAAGCCTTTTCTTATTTCGTCAGGATTGGCACATAAGATCCATGCAGATGTGCTCGTAACGAGAGGTGTCAGGTTACGGTCATAAATAGTACCTCTTACGGCATCAATGGTTTCATCGTAAAGCTGATTTCTTGCCGCCGCCTCGCGGTATTCTTCGCCGTGAACCACCATAATGTAACCTACGGCTCCCAGATTGATGCAGAAGAAAAATACCATAAACAAAGCCACAAGGCTTTTCACTCTGCGGACAAAAACGAGGTCGGTTTTTCTCTTTACTCTGTCTTTAAAAACCCGTATATACACCCTTATTCACTCCTTCATAAATATCCAAAACAGGGGCTGCATAGTAAATCTTACTTTTACAGTCCCCTTTTCAATAATATTCATCATATTTGTCTTTTATTTAACTTATTCCGCATTTTGCGATAAAACGACTCTGTTTCCCTTTTCGGAGCCCAGATAAATTTCGTTTTCGGGAGTTACCTTGACAAGACCGAGCTTTTCAACGGCAAACTTGTCAATGTTCTCGACGCTTTTAAGAGCCGTGAGTTTAGCGTTCAGCTCTTTATTTTCAGCCTGACAGATAACAAGCTGTGCATTGGCGTTATCAAGTCTTTTTTTAGCCTTATCCTTAGCTATAAAGCTGTTACAGGCAACAGCAAACATAGCCAGAACCACACAGAGAAATGCCGCCGCCTTCATTACCTGAAGAGTCGCCTTTTTTCCCTGAGCCGATTCGGACTGCTGTACTTTATTTATTTGTCGCTGCTGTTCGACTCTGCGTCTTTTCTCTTTCCTTTCCAATGGCTGTGCCGGTGCGGCATTACTGTAACCGTAGTCATACTTATAAGCATATTCTGCTGCCATTTTCTTTCACCCCAAATACAGATTATATTACTCTTTCTCTCTTATTCTTTCCACACATCTGAGTGTTGCGCTCCGTGAGCGCTGATTCTCTTCGATTTCTCTTTCTGAAGGAAGGACCTTTTTGAAGGGTAAGGAGCCTTCCGGTGTTTTTCCGCAAACACATACAGGACAGCTCGGAGGACATTCACAGCCCTTACAGAAGGAAGCGAAGGCTTTTTTCACTATTCTGTCCTCGAGTGAGTGGAAGGTTATTATCGCTACTCTGCCTCCCACATTGACTGAGGCGAACATATCGCCCACCGTGTCACTTATTCTCTGAAGTTCACCGTTTACCTCCAGACGGAGTGCCTGAAACACTCTGCGTGCCGGATGTCCGCCCGTTCTTCGTGTGGCGGCAGGAATTGCCTCTTTTATTATTTCTGCTAATTCCGTAGTAGTTTTTATCTCTTCTCTTTCTCTGTAAGCGACTATGTTTGCCGCTATTCTCTGAGCAAATTTTTCCTCGCCGTAGTCTCTGAATATCCTGACAAGCTCCTTCTGTGAATAGGTAGCTACTATATCTGCCGCCGATGTACCCTCCTGAGACATTCTCATATCGAGAGGTGCTTCATTATGGAAGGAAAAGCCTCTTTCCGCTGTGTCAAGCTGATGAGAGGAAACTCCCAGGTCGGCAAGCACACCGTCAACCTCATTTATTTCTAAGGTATCGAGTATCTTTCTTAAATTAGAAAAGTTATCGTGAACCACCGTTACACGGCTGTCTGTGCCGATTCTTTCCTTTATTATTTCAATAGCATCGGGATCCTGATCGATAGCAATAAGTCGGCCCTTTTCCGAAAGTCTTTTAAGAATTTCACTGCTGTGTCCCGCGCCTCCGCAGGTGCAGTCAACATAAATACCGTCTCTCTTTATATCGAGGGCATCAATTGTTTCCCGGAGGAGAACACTTTTATGAGAAAATTCCACTGTGCCGTCCTCCTTTTATAAACCGAGGTTAAGGAACTTGCCTTCGGACTGATACTTACGGTAAACGCCTGCCTCATCCTCGAGAGCCTGCTCGTCAGCTGCATTGGCTGCAGTAACGGAAGCAAGATATTTTTTGTAGTTGGATGGACTCATAACCTCGATGTACTCGCCGAAGCCTACGAAGATACAGGTCTTTTCGATTTCAGCCGCTTCGGTAATCATCTGATTGAGCACCACTCTGCCCTGACTGTCACATCCTGCCGTGTCAGTGCCGAGGTGGAACTGTGCGAGGATATTTCTTTTTTCGATGGGAGTTCTGGCTCTCATAAGAGCCTCGTCACGACTGCGCTCAAACTCCTCTGCATTATAAAGCTGTATGGACGGGTACTTGGATGCGTGGAATTTGCAGATAAACTCTTCACCGAGGCCCTTACGGAACTTCACGGGAAGTATAACTCTGTTTTTACCGTCAAGGTTATGTTCAAAGGTTCCTATAAACATCATTTCAAGCACCGTCCTTTCTTTATGTATTATTCAAGAATTATCACCCACAAATCACCACATAATATATAGCGGTTTGGGACAATTCTCCAAAATCGTATATTTATTATAATATGTACATTCGGGAATGTCAATGGATTTTTAGGATTTTTTCAATATTTTCAAAAAAACTTTTAAGGCAAAACCCTTATAAATAAAGGGATTTGCTGACTTTCACAAAATATTGTGCAGTGAATTTTACCGTATACAAATCAACGCCGAGGATAATCGATTTCAAAATAATCCCGTTTACACTTTATTAATATTTTAGAGCTCTGTTTTTACTTTTTTTACGAAAAAGCAGATGAAAAATCCGTAAAAAAGCAAAAAAATCACCCCGAATCCCCTTAAAAGAGTGAACAAGTCCGTAAAAAACGGACAATAGAAAAAATAACCCTCCTATGGTAAAATGAATTATCATAGGAGGAATTTTTATGCCCAGAAGTTACAAACCGATACAGCAACACGAGAAAGAAATATTAAAAATGCGAGAGGAA
>JAZNMU010000156.1:0-3760 GCA_045579865.1 Acutalibacteraceae bacterium | reverse complement strand
CCTCGAAAAGGCGCATTTCTCTTTTTGTATAAAGGTCGGGGTGATTGATGATTTCCTCCGTCATATCTCTTTCGCCGACTCTGAAGCCGGTAAACCAGGAAAGATGGTTAAGTCCGAAGCATTCGAAGTTAAGCTCCCTCTCCCCCGTCATATCCTTAAGCTGACGGAGAAAGCCGCTCGGTGCATCGCAGACACCGTAGGTATTACTGTAACCCATTGTGCGAAGAGCCTGAGTTACAAGTCCGCTCGGGTTTGTAAAGTTGAAAATCGGGGCACCGGGCTTTGAAAGAAGCTTGGCTTTTTCGCAGTATTCCTTAAGTGCGTGGATACTTCTGAGTGCCATAGCAAAGCCGCCCGCACCCGTTGTCTCCTGACCGAGAACTCCCTCGTTAAGAGCGCTTCTTTCATCAAAAACTCTGCCCTCGTCACCCTCGGCACGGATGGTGGTGATGATGAAATCAGCATCCTTCAGTGCTTCGTCAGCATCGAGAGTAAGAGAAAAGTTAAGGTCGGGTGCGAGAAGTGAAGAAATCCTTTTCGCAATTACGCCATAGGTGAAAAGTTTTTCCTTATCTATATCCATAAAGATAACCTCGGTGATGCCTGTATCCTTGGCACCGAGGGCGATTGATTTGGCTAAAAAGGGAGAGCGGACACCGCCGCCTCCTAAAACTGCTAACTTCATATTATGTCTCCTGTTCTTTTTATTCTTCAAAGCTTGCCACGGATGTTATTACAGGCTTACCTTCTCTGTCCAGAAGGGGAGTGATACCTGCTCCGTAGCCGGATTTTGTCATAAGATAGTTTACACCTGTATTTTTATCGACTATCACCTGAAAAAGCGTAGTAAGCTCACTGCCTTCCTTTTCGGTTATGATAAATCTTTTATCTTTCTTTGCCATAATTATTCTCCTTTGGTAAATTTTTCAGCTATATCTGTATCGGGAAAATCAAAGAAAAACCAGCCTTTGCTTTCGCCAAGCTCGTAATTTTTGAAATATTCGTTCATTTCCTCAGCCGTTCTGACAAGGCTTTCGTTTTTATAGCGGTATGCCGTGCTTATGAAATGGACACAGATGTTATTCCGGTCACATTTGCAGGAGTCAAGAAAAGGTTTTGCACATTTGTGCCATTTTCTTTCCGGGTTAAGACCGTATCTGTCCTGTACAGTGGCCCTCTGAGCTTTACTGAGCTTTACGGGATAAATTTTTTCACTCCATTTTTTACCCTGATCTCTCCAGTGGGAAAAGTCAAGACCGCAGGAGATTTCTTTTCTGTATTTCGGAAGTACCTTGCACCTTCTCATAAGGACAATTTTTCCTTTGCAATCCGAGACAGCGGGTATTTCCGTGCCGAGATACCACTTATCCTCGTTTCCTTTTATGTACTGTGAGTAAAAGGAAGGGAAGAAAAAGCGATTCTGTATTCCTCTGTCCTGCTTTATGCTCATAACTATAAATTCGTCAGGGTTTTCCTTTAAAAAGTCAAGACAGTCACTGAGGACGGCTGAAAAGGAAAGAGGAAATTTTTTCTCTCTGTCCTCATAACAGTCAGCTAAAGAGTGAACAAGATAAAAATCATCCTTTTTCCTGTTAAGACGCACATCGATAAGCCTCACACCGAGATTGAACTGCTCTTTGAGAGTGAGAGACTGACATCGGCACACCTTTTCCATATCAACAAAGGCGGTAAGGCTGTCGTGGGTGCCGAAAAGGTTGATTTCAGAGATTTTCATGCTGTCCTGATGCTTCATTTTTTCACCCCAGATTAAAAATTCTCAATTATAATATAGTATAGCATTTATAGTTTTTTCCGTCAATGGATTTGAAAGAAAAAAGCGGGCACAGACCCAGCCTCGCCTGAAAGGAGAGGTGTCACGCTTTGCGTGACGGAGAGGTTCTGCAACCGCTTTTATTATATTTGAAAATTAAAACTTCTTCTCTGCTCCGGGTCTGCCGCAGCATTTTTTATACTTTTTACCGCTTCCGCAGGGACAAGGGTCATTAACACCGACCTTTTTACCGTCGTTTCTGACAGTTCTGCCCTTTTCACTGCCGTCACCTGAGCCTTTGGCTACCGTGACCTTGGCTACCTTCTCTCTGGTGACCTCTTCTTCTACAGCAAAGCGTTTGATGAGAACGCATTTCACGGTGTTGTCACGGATGGCACTTGTCATTTCCTCGAACATATCGTAGCTGTATTCTCTGAAAGCGATTACGGGGTCCTTCTGACCGTAGGCTAAAAGACCTACGCTTCTTTTAAGCTCGTCCATAGCGTCGATGTAGTCCATCCACTGCAGATCTACATTGTGTAAAAGCTCGCTTCTTTCGATTTCACGCATCATTTCTTCGCCGTAGATTACCTCGCGGCTCTTATGGAGCTGATGTGCTCTTTCAGTGAGCAATTCGAAGATTTCATCTGCTTTATACTTTCTGTCTTCCCTGAAATCATTTTCAGTAGTAAGCCAGCCCATATATTTGTCGCGCAGAGCAGCGAAGTTCCATTCGTCTGAGGGAATGCTTGAAGGACAGCAGAATTCTACAGTATCACTGATGGAGTCGTCTATCATTTTTGTGATAACTGGCTTCATATCCTCACCGTTGAGAACCTTGTCTCTCTGAGCGTATATGATTTCTCTCTGCTTATTCATAACGTCGTCGTAGGAAAGAACGTGACGGCGGGTAGCAAAGTTATTGCCTTCTACCTTTCTCTGAGCGGATTCTACCTGCTTTGAGAGCATACCTGCCTCAATGGGAAGGTCGTTGTCAACGGGCATAGAATTCATAATAGCCATCATTCTGTCACCGCCGAAGAGACGGAGAAGGTCATCCTGCATTGAAAGGTAGAAGCGGCTTTCACCGGGGTCGCCCTGACGTCCTGAACGTCCTCGGAGCTGATTGTCGATACGGCGTGATTCGTGTCTTTCGGTACCGATGATGTAAAGACCGCCTGCCTGTCTTACCTGCTCTGCTTCGTCTGCGATTTCTGATTTATACTTTGCTTCGAGCTCTTTGAATTTCTCTCTTGCCTCGATGATGTCTTCGTTATCAGTGTCACCGAAGCCGGTGGCCTCGGAAATGAGCTCTTCGGGATATTCTAACTTTCTCATTTCGCTTTTTGCAAGGTATTCAGCGTTACCGCCGAGCATAATGTCGGTGCCTCGGCCTGCCATATTGGTGGCGATGGTAACTGCGCCGAGTTTACCTGCCTGCGCTACTATTTCAGCTTCCTTATCGTGGTGCTTTGCGTTGAGGACATTGTGCTTGATTCCTCTCTTTTTGAGAGCAGAGGAGAGCTTTTCACTTTTTTCGATGGAAACGGTACCTACGAGGACGGGCTGTCCTTTTGCGTGACATTCCAGAATCTGTTCGATAATGGCGTTGAATTTGAACTGCTCTGTCTGATAGATAACGTCGGTGTTATCCTTTCTGAGGAGAGGCTTGTTTGTGGGGATTTCCACAGCGTCCAAAGAATAAATTTCTCTGAATTGCTCTACTTCGGTCATAGCAGTACCTGTCATACCCGAAAGCTTTTTGTAGAGACGGAAATAGTTCTGGAAGGTAATGGTGGCGAGAGTTTTATTTTCTCTTGCAATCTTAACATTTTCCTTGGCTTCAATAGCCTGATGAAGACCGTCGCTGTAGCGTCTGCCTATCATAATACGGCCTGTAAATTCGTCAACGATCAGCACCTGACCGTCCTTAACCACATAGTCAATATCTCTGGTCATAACACCGTGGGCTCTGATAGCGATATTAAG
>JAZNMU010000155.1:0-3987 GCA_045579865.1 Acutalibacteraceae bacterium | reverse complement strand
GCCTCCGACTTCCTTCAAAGCATGGGTGCCTGTAATGTACGGCTGTAATAATTTCTGCTCATACTGTATTGTACCTTATGTACGCGGAAGAGAGAGAAGCAGAGACTTCGATAAAGTCGTAGCCGAGGTGAAAAGTCTCGTAGAGTCGGGTTACAAGGAAATAACACTTCTTGGTCAGAATGTAAATTCATATAACAAGGAGCTTTCGGAGGATAAGCGTTTTCCTGCACTGTTGAAGGCTATAAGTGAAATCGAGGGAGATTTTATTGTCAGATTTATGACTTCTCATCCGAGGGATTGCACGAAGGAACTTTTGGATGTAATGGCGTCATCCGATAAAATAGCCAAGCATCTTCATCTTCCTTTCCAGTCAGGTAATAACAGGGTTCTGAAGGAAATGAACCGTCATTATGACAGAGAAAAGTACCTGTCTCTAATTGATTATGCTTATTCGCTTATGCCTGAACTTTCGGTTACAAGTGACGTTATTGTAGGATTTCCCGGTGAAACCTATGAAGAGTTCAAGGATACTCTTTCACTTATCGAAAAAGTTAAATATACTTCACTTTTTACCTTTATTTTCTCGCCGAGACCGGGAACGAAGGCTTATGATATGCCTGACGAAGTGTCGAGAGAAGAAAAAGGTAAGTGGTTTAAAGATCTTACTGACTTACAGGAATCCATCGCAGGTAAAAGAACTGCTTCTATGAAGGGTAAAACCTACCGTGTTCTTGTCGAAGGCAAGGCAAAAGGTGAGGGCGTTCTCACAGGAAGAACCGAAGGGAATGTTATAATTGAATTCAGCGGTGATGATAGTCTTATCGGCACTTTTGTCAACGTAGAGGTTACAGAGCCGAAAACCTGGGTGGTTTACGGCGAATACAGAGGATAATTTACACTTACATCCGTAAGCTGTATTTATTATAAAAAAATTATATATTAAAGGAGTACGACAAATGGACGTAATCAAACTTACACGCGAACTCGGTGCGGCAATCCAGCAGGATGAACGCTATCTTGCTTTCGCAAAGGCTAAAGAAGCCAACGAAAATGACAAAGAACTCAATGACCTTATGGGTAAGCTTCAGCTCGTTCAGATGAACTATCAGATCGAAGCCAGCAAAGAAGAGCCCGATGCAGAAAAAATGCACGCATTTGAAGAAGAATTTAACGATGCGTATACTGCTCTTATGGATAATTCCAAAATGCAGGCTTATGACGAAGCAAGAACTGCTGTAGATGAAATGATGAATTATATTATGCAGATTTTAGGTCTCTGTGTAAACGGTGCAGATCCTGCTACCTGTGAGCCTCCCAAGGCTGAAGAACACAATTGCGGCGGTTCATGCTCATCCTGCAGCGGCTGCCACTGATAACTGATTAAACCGATGTAAAAAAACTCAGGAGGAAAAACAATATGTCCGAAATGACACCGATGATGGCACAGTACTTTGAAATTAAAAAGGAATATCCGGATACTATTTTGTTTTTCCGACTGGGCGATTTTTACGAAATGTTTTTCGATGATGCAAAACTTGCCTCGTCTGTACTTGAGCTTACTCTGACGGGACGCGCCTGCGGCGGCGGGGAAAGAGCACCTATGTGCGGTGTTCCTTTTCATTCTGCAGACAACTATATCGCCAAATTGGTAAGCAAAGGTTACAAGGTAGCTATCTGTGAACAGGTTGAAGATCCTGCTACAGCTAAGGGAATCGTTAAAAGAGACGTTATCCGTGTTATTACAAAGGGCAGCATTATTGAAAATTCTATGCTTGATGAGTCAAGAAACAATTATCTCACGTCAGTTTATCTTAATGATGAGGGAGTAGGTATATGCTTCTGTGATGTTTCTACCGGCTCAGTTAATCTTACTTTTATAGAAAACTGTAAAAATTTAGAGAACAAAATCATAAACGAACTCGGTGTATTTTCACCCAGTGAAATCGTTCTCAGCAGAAGTGTTTCCGAAAATAAAAATATTTCTGCTTTCATAAGAAAAAAAGTTGACGCTATCTGTGAAATACCTGAGGATAAATTTTTCGACTATAATGATAATTTCGAAGAATGTATCAGCCATTTCGGTGACGATGTGATTTCCACCGCAGGTGTCGATAAATGTCCTGATGCTGTAATTGCATTAGGCGTGACTATAAGATATCTTAAGACTGTACAGAAGAATAATCTTGACAATATCCGTGAAATCAATTTTTATTCCGACAGTCAGTATATGAAGATGGACTATTCCACGAAAAGAGACCTTGAAATCACGGAAACCATGAGAAGCAGAGAGAAAAAAGGCTCTCTTCTTTGGGTAATGGATAAAACTAAAACAGCTATGGGTAAAAGACTTTTACGCTCGTGGCTCGAAAAACCTTTAGTAAACTACAACCTTATCACACGCAGACATAATGCTGTAGGTGAGCTGGTTGATAACAGCATGAAACTTTCTGACCTTACAGAAGCTCTTTCGGGTATTTTCGACATCGAGAGATTAATGACGAGAATAGTTTTCGAAAGCGCTAACGGAAAGGATCTTAATTCACTTAAACAGACTATTTCAGCTTTACCGCAGATAAAATCCCTGCTTTCTGATTCTGCCTGTGCTTATCTTAAACAGCAGTATGAGAGTATTGACCTTCTTGAGGATGTTTATAATCTTATTGATGCCGCTATTGATCCGGAGGCACCTTTCAGCATAAGAGAGGGCGGAATTATAAAAGCCGGATTCAATGCTGAACTTGACTCTCTCAAGGATATTAAGTCAAACGGTGAAGGCTACATCAGGGAAATCGAAGCCCGTGAAAAAGAAAGAACGGGTATTACCAAATTAAGAGTCGGCTATAACAGGGTATTCGGTTATTATATCGAGGTTACCAACTCGTTCAAAGAACTTGTACCCGATGACTATATAAGAAAACAGACTCTCGCTAATGCCGAGAGATATATCACTCAGGAACTTAAGGACTATGAAAGTAAGGTTCTCGGCGCTGAGGAAAGAATAGTAAAAATTGAATATGAAATCTTCTGTCAGATAAGAAAAAGCGTGGCAGGTGAATTTAACAGAATTAAATCAACAGCCTCTGCGATTGCTGTTACTGATGTTCTTTGCTCCTTTGCAAAGACAGCAATTTCAAACAATTATGTTTGTCCCGTGATGAATAACACCTCTGTTATTGATATTACGGAAGGCAGACATCCTGTTGTCGAGCTTCTCCTTGACGGCGCTCCTTTTGTTCCGAATGATACATATATGGATTGCGGAGAAGACAGATGCTCGATTATTACAGGACCTAATATGGCCGGTAAATCCACCTATATGAGACAGGTTGCACTTATTTGTCTGATGGCGCAGATTGGTTCCTTCGTGCCTGCTAAAAGGGCGGAACTCTCTATAATTGACAGCATTTTTACTCGTGTCGGCGCTTCTGACGACCTTGCTACAGGTCAGTCTACCTTTATGGTTGAAATGAATGAAGTTTCAAACATAATTAAAAATGCAAATAAGAACAGTCTTATTATTCTTGATGAGGTCGGCAGAGGTACATCTACCTTTGACGGTATGAGTATCGCAAGAGCTGTTCTTGAGTACATTGTTGATAAGAAAAAATTAGGCGCTAAAACCTTATTTTCGACCCATTATCATGAGCTTACCGAGCTTGAAAGCCAGCTTGACGGCATAAGAAATTATAATATTTCTGTCAAGAAAAAGGGTGACACCATAACTTTCCTGAGAAGAATTGTGAGAGGTGCAGCTGACGGCAGTTACGGTATTGAGGTTGCAAAGCTGGCTGGTATTCCGAACAGCGTAGTTTCCAGAGCAAGACAGATTCTTGCTGAGCTTGAGGCTATGAATCCTGAGCAGAAAACTATGATGAAAAACATTGTTTTCGATGAACAGGAAGAAGAGAATCTGCAGATTTCTCTGAAATCTACTTTTGATGATGAGATAATTGATACAATAAAAAATATTGATATAAATACACTTAC
>JAZNMU010000154.1:0-15323 GCA_045579865.1 Acutalibacteraceae bacterium | reverse complement strand
AGCCGTTACATAGTTTCAGTACAAACTGTGCGAGAGGATGAAATGTCCTCCCGCTATTTGTGCTGTCTATGTGACGGCTTTTTTGTTTTCTAAAAAGTATTTCTGAAAATCAGGAACAAATTTATGTGGCTTATTCCCATTACTTGTAGAGGCAATTTCTTTATATAATAACTGCCCCCACAAATGGAACACGGTATAAAGAATACTACAGCCACCCTACATAGCGAAGCTCGTCTGCGGTATATACCGCAACTAAAGTTTGACGCTCCCTTGAAAAGCGAGAAAGTTTAGTTTATGAGCCTCGCAGAGCCCACTGACATCTTTGCACGGTGAAGGCGTGAAAGTGTCATAGTGGGTTACGCACTTTCAAAGAAAGTTAGCGGAACAAATAAAGCAGTAATGCAGAAAGGAGGTAAAACCTATGTCAAAGAAGAATTACAGTATAGCAAGGGTGGTTACTCACACACAAAGCACAATCGGTAAATGTGAAAGGCACAACGAAAGAAAGAATGAAAGCTATGCCAATATGAATGTTGATACGGCTCGGTGTGATATGAATGTGCATTTCAAAGGTTGCGGTGAACTGACCTACAACGAACAACTGAATAAGCTCATAGCCGAAAAGAAGGTCTGTATGCGAGGTCTGAAAGCTGATGCAAAAGTATTTGATGAAATGATATTCGATGTCAACACAGACTACTTTAAAACTCACGGTGGTTATGAATATGCCAAGGATTTCTATGAGGAAGCATACAGATTTGCAGTTACGTTGTATGGTGAACAAAATATCATCTCTGCAGTTATGCACGCCGATGAACTGAATGTGGCTCTTACAGAACAGTACGGAAAGCCTGTGTATCACTATCATATGCACCTTGTAGCTCTGCCTGTTGTTGAGAAGCAAATACTGTGGACAAAGAGGTGCAAGGACAAATCACTTGTAGGTACTGTGAAAGAAACCGTCAATCAGATAAGCCATTCAAAGAAATGGAAATCACCTCAGGCTGTGGATAAAAACGGTAATCCCGTATTCAACGAAAAAGGAAAGCCTGTGCTGATTCCCTCTTACAGTATCTTGCAGGATGATTTCTTCAACCATATGCAAAGAGCCGGTTTTAATGATTTTCTCCGTGGTGAGAAAGGCAGTACGGCTGAGCATCTGTCTTGTCTGCAATATGAGATACAGCAGGATAAGAAACGCCTTGAGGAAATCAAAAGTCAGGTTGAAAAGGAAGAAATTCGTTATGACACTATTCAGACCGTTAATAAAACTTTCCATGAGATTGATGGTATGGGCAAGAAAACACTTACGGGTAAAGTCACAATTTCAAGTGAAGATTTCAATGGCCTGAGTAATATGGCAAAGCAGTCCGTTACAGCAAGGAGCAAGATATTTGACCTTGAACGGGAAAACAAAAGGCTACGAGAAGTAAATTGGGATTTACAGAGCCGAATAAACAGACTGAGCGAAAGGCTTCATGAACTTGAACAAGTCTGTGCACCGTATCTTGAGGCGTTGAGGCTGATGCCTGAAAAAGTAAAAGCATTTATATCGGATGTGCTGAAAACTGTCCGAAAAGAGAAACCCAACAAAAATATTGATATTAAAAAAGAGAGGTAATTAAATGAATAAAGAAGAAAAATTT
The DNA here is from genome assembly GCA_045579865.1 of Acutalibacteraceae bacterium. Classification (GTDB taxonomy): domain Bacteria; phylum Bacillota; class Clostridia; order Oscillospirales; family Acutalibacteraceae; genus UBA6857. Next base: position 13,677 of record JAZNMU010000154.1, on the reverse strand, counting down.
GTTGAAGAGTTATTTGGAAAAACAGAAGAAACAGAGGCAGTAAAGCCTCAGACAACAGAAATCGTGCAGATGTCTGTAGGAAGCATTGTTCCAAATTTCAGGAACCCATACAAGTGTCGTGAAGAGGATATGAAGCCGTTGGAGGATAGCATCCGTGAAAACGGTATTATTCAACCCCTAATGGTGCGAAAAGACGATAAGGCTGATGTGTTTGAAATCGTATCAGGACACAGAAGATACCTTGCTGCAACAAGGCTTGAAATGACAGAGGTACCCGTTGTTGTCTTGGACATAAGCAAAGAGGAAGCGGATATCATTCTCGTTGACAGTAATCTCCACCGAGAGCATATTCTGCCCTCGGAAAAAGCCTTTGCATACAAGATGAAAATGGATGCACTTAAAAAGCAAGGCAAACGAACTGATTTAACTTCGGACCCGGTGGGTCCAAAGTTAAGCTCTGCAGAAAAAATCTCACAGAATAGCGAAGACAGTGCCACCCAAATCAAAAGGTATATCCGCCTGACTAACCTTGAAAAGTCGCTTCTTAACCTTGTGGATGAAGGCAGAATTGCAATGCGACCTGCGGTTGAACTTTCATATCTTACTCCCGAGGAGCAGATGATGATTTTTGAAACCTATGAGAGTGATGAGGTCACACCCTCACTTTCACAGGCACAGAAATTACGAAAGCTCTCTGAACAGAATCAGCTTAATGCTGATACGGTGTTAGCAATTTTGACTGCGCCTAAACCTAATCAGGCAGAGGCTATAAAGATTCCTGAAGAACGCATCAATAAGTTCTTCGGTAAAAATTATACCAAGCAACAGAAAGAAGAGCATATCTTAAAAGCTCTAGAATATTATCACAAATATCTTCAGCGTCAGCGTAACAGAGATGCGAGGTGATGCGAATGAAGAAACTTTCAATAACCCCTAAACTCGTTTCAAGAAAAGGTTCAGGCAGAATAAATGATGACATCCCCGTTGATTTTATGGAGTATGTAATTTCTCAACCTGACGAAATAAGGCAAACTGAAGAACTGCATATAGTTCCTGATGAAATTAAAGTTTCCGAACAGATACACGGTATTGTTTATGATGTGACGGGTGTCTTTGACGGTAAGTTAAATAAATCGTTGTTACAGCAATTCAAAGAAATTATATTGTCAGAACAGCTCTCATAAAACCACACATTTGAAAAATGGCAGTCGGGCATTGTACAATGGCAATACCTAATGCAATGCTCGGCTTCCGGAAAGGAGATTTAGATTATGGCAAAGAAAGCCGAGAAAAATATTAATGAAAAAATAACCGCATTATACTGTCGTTTATCTGTTGATGATATAAAAGACAAGGATAAGGATAGTAACAAGGATTCAGAATCCAACAGTATCACCAATCAAAAGCAAATTCTTTCTGACTATGCCAAAAAGCACGGTTACAAGAATACAATGTTCTTTGTTGATGACGGTATCTCAGGTACAACCTTTGACAGACCTGACTTTCAGCGTATGGAACGCATGATAGAAACAGGTGAAATCGGCACAGTTATCGTAAAGGACTTGTCCCGTTTCGGACGTGAGCATATATTGTTTGACCACTATACTCAGGTGCTTTACCCATCTTTAGGCGTAAACTTTATATCCATTCAAGAGAATGTTGAAACAATAAGTGGCAAGGGTACAGAAATGATGCCTTTCCACAACTTGTTTAACGAGTGGTATGCTTCACAGACAAGCAAGAAAATCCGTCAGGTGTGGCAATCCAAATCTGACAATGGAGAAAGAGTTTCTCCCACAGTTCCGTACGGATATAAAAAAGATACTCAAAATCCTAAGCAGTGGCTAATTGATGAACCTGCCGCAAAAGTAGTCAGATATATTTATCAATTAGCTCTTGAAGGTTTAGGTGTTACAAAAATTGCTCGCAGGCTTGAAAAAGAAGAAATTTTAACACCAACAGCTTATTATGCTTCAATAGGACGAAAAACAAGAAATCCTTTCACAACATCTTATGCTTGGGCAGAAACAAGTATTGAACATATTCTTGATAATATGCAATACACAGGTTGCACAGTTAATTTTAAATCTACAACTGTCAGCTATAAGGTTCATAAGAAAATGTATAACGATACTGAAGATTGGGTTATCATACCAAATACACAGGAACCGATTATTGATATGGATGCTTGGGAAAGAGTTCAGGAAATAAAAAAGCACCGCCGCAGAAATACTGCAACGGGCAGAGAAAGTATATTTTCAGGCTTGGTTTACTGTGGAGATTGTGGTTCAAGATTATATTTCTGTGCAGCTAAAAGTATAAAGGAACATCAGGAGTTCTTCCGCTGTTCAGCTTACAAAGAAAATAGAGGTACTTGTTCAATTCACTACATCAGAAATGTAGTGTTAGAGAAAATGGTGCTCAAAACTATACGAGAAGCAGCAGAATATATTGTAGAATATGAGCCTGTATTTCTTTACTTGTTTGCTAAGGAACACAGATTAAGTATCGCAAACAATCTCAAAGAAGCGAAGTATGAGCTTGAGAAAAACAAGAAACGCATACAGGAGTTAGATAAACTCATTGAGGCGGTATTTGAACAAAATGTTCTTGGTAAATTACCTGATGACCGGTATAACCGTATGCTTACCAATTATGAAAATGAGCAGAAGGATTTAATTCAAAAGGTAGAGGATGCTGAGAAACTTATTAATACCGCACAGCAAGAAAACATTGATGTCAGAAACTTTCTTTCTAACATTCGTCGGTGTACTGATTTGAAAGAGCTGACACCTTCTATTGTTAATAAGCTCATTGACAAAATTGAAGTCTTTGACAGAGTAAGAGGAGAAGACGGGAAGAAACATGTTCCTATAAAAATACACTTTGTGGGTGTTGGCGTTATACAGTTCCCCGATGCTGAAATATTAGAAAAGACAAAAGAAGAAATGAAAGCTTACGCCAAAAAAGCTTCGTAAAAATGAAAACACGGTGTAGCCGTAACTGACTACACCGTATATTTCACCTGAACTGTCCTTAGCCACCTGTGGCTAAAGTGGGCGGATTTTTGTTTGTATTATTCATTATTCAATATTCATCATTCATTATTCATTCGGTACAGAACGGATTTTCAAATGAATAATGAAGTCGCTTCGCTGATGAATAATTAATAATGAATAATTTTGACTTTACTTTAAGTGTGTGCTATAATAGTTCAAAGGATGTGAAAGCAATGAAAGAAAATGTTTTGATTGATAAATCTATTGTTTTTGCTGCAAAAATTGTTAAACTGCACGATTATCTGATTAAAAATAAAAAAGGATTAACTATTGCCAAACAAATAATTCGTAGTGGCACAAGCATAGGTGCAAATATCAATGAAGCAAATTACGGTCAAAGTCCTGCTGACTTTATTTCAAAAATGCATATTGCTTTGAAAGAAGCTGCGGAAACTGAATATTGGATCAAGCTTCTTAATATGTCCGAATACATAGATGACAAAATGTGCAATTCCTTACTTGAAGACTGTTTGGAACTGAAACGGATATTGATTTCTTCTATCAATACTGCAAAAGCAAATCAAAAATAATTACTTTTCGTCTCAAAATATAAGATTTTTGCCCTCTCGCCGACGATTCGCCGACGGGAGGGTTTGCCTATTTATGGGAGTTTGGCGGCAAGGGATGGTGAAAAAGTGCCTATTTTTCTGCGTATGAGGTGGATAATTAAACTAAAGGACAGTGTGTAAAAAAACAAGCGTTACAGTGACGGTAAAGGTGATGTGATGTCGCTGCAACGCTTTTGCTGTACATATTGATATGTTGTGTAGTGTTTTGTGAATGGATAATCGTGAAACAAATGGATAAAGTTAAAAATTGAAAACTATCAACAATTCTCAATCGCTTCTCTTTTCATCGAATATAAAAACTTCTTCCACCGTTTTTCCAAAAACTTTAGCAATATCCATAGCCAATTTCAGCGAGGGGTTATATTTCCCATTTTCCAATTTTCCTATGGTTTCTCTTCTGACACCTACGAGTTCGGCGAGTTCCGCTTGTTGTATATTCAGTTCTTTTCTATATTCGTGAATTCTTGTTTTGAATGTCGGCATATTATTCTGCCTCCAATTTCTTATATGTAATACCTATTATAATATTCTGAATTCCCATAAGCGCATAAAGACCACTTGCAATCAAATTAGGCCAGTTTAAATCGGCAATATCTAATTTGGTTAAAACTACGGAAAATAAAACGCTTAACACAGCAAATATCACGTGCATTATGTCCGATGATTTCGCCTGTGCTTCTTTATAATAAAAAAGTGACATTTCATCATCTTCTTCTGCTTCAATTTTCATCATGATAATCAAAATTGTAACAGCAGCAGCTAAAAGTATGCAAGAACAAAATATCCATAATATTGATTCAAACATATTTGTAATTGCAACTGTTAACCATAAAAAGCCCAAAACAGTTTTTCCTAAAAACATTTTTGCTGATACTGACATTATTTTTTTCATAATAGCACCTCTCCGCATGATATATTTATCTCTTATGTGACAAATATATCACATTGCTCAACGATTGTCAATATCTTTTGTCAAAAATATTATTTATTAAACATCATCGATTGAAATGTCAAAGAGAACTCATCAAGACACCATAAAGTTATGAATCATCTCATACACGCCTTCACCTCAGACCAATTCCTAAACCTCCACAGTAACCTCTCCTCCGCAAACACCGTTACACACACAATTGGTATCTGTCGTATGAAATCCTCAAGTTCCCGCCGCCATCCGCCACCACTTTTGAAAAGTGCCTAAAATACTGAATCTGCCGACCTTTTCGCCGACGAAACGGCAGTTTCAAAACGGCTTACGACATGAGAAATCGCACTGATTTCGTGCATCTTCCCTCTATGGCGGATAATGACAGCGGTCACGGTACGGTATTTACCGATAAGTATGGAAAACTCTTCCTCACCTGCCACACACCCAATACAAAAGACTCTGAGCATCCCCTTTTTGTTTCCGTGGAGGATACGGCGACTACCTTATTATCACAGAATAAGCGGAGGTTGACATTTGGAATAAATAGGTTTATAATGTAAACTGAAAAATAATAATTTTTAATATTTATTCTTGAGGAGAATTATAATGAGCAGTTTTGAGAATCTTCGTATCGTAGATAATTTCTATCAGACCTCACTGTTTTTTCCGATGCCTACTGTTATCATCAGTACCCTATGTGAGGACGGGTCCACAAGCCTCGGTCCTTACTCTTTAGTCCAGCCATACTATGTGGCAGGCAAGGATTACTATGCTATGCTTCTGTGCTGCCGTAACTCATCAAACACGGCACAGAACATCCTGCGCAACGGCAAATGTGCCCTTAACTTCATCGACGACAAGCCGAAAACCTTCAAAGAAGCAGTAAAGCTTTCCTGGCCAGGCGATAAGCCCGAAGAAAAGATGCCCAAGTGTAATTTCAGGCTCGAAAAGAGCATGATAGAGGAAGAAACAGGAGAAAAGAGACCTATGGTGCTCACCGATGCTATCGAAGCGATCGAATGCACCTGGATGCGTGAGCTGGACGGAGCCGATAAGGATATGCCCGGTGAGCTGAACGGCTACGAGGGTCCTTACCACGATTTCAACGGCATCACAAGTAAATTCGGCGCCCACTTTATTCTTCGTATAGATAAAATCCTTATGAAGAAAAAATACAGCGACGCCATCATTAACGGCGTAAAAGCCAAGAATTTCCCCTCTCTCCCCGTAGACTACGGCTACCGCGACAGTAAAAACTTCTGGTTCCACAGAAAAACGAAAATGAGAGCCGAGCTTCTGCAGATGCGTCAGGCTTCTCTCGAGTCAGTCCGTTATGCGGCAGACAGAGCCGACGACAAAATTAAATTCACCGACGATGCTCTTCAGACCGTCCTTGCCGTACCCCGGGTCTTCCTTCCCCTCGTGCTCAAGGGCTGTGTGGACTGGGCAAAGGAAAACGGCGTGGAGCTTATCACTGCAGAGCATATGCAGATTATCAACGATAAACGCGCCAAAGAAAAAGAAAAGAAAAAGAAATAAATCCCACATATATGAGGTGACTGAAATGAAAAATACAAGTAAAAAACTTATTCTTTTAATCTGCTCACTGATATTTGTTCTGTCAGCTTCCGCTGTCACGGCAAGCGCCGCCTCTGTGGAGGATGTTATCAATCAGCTCGAAGCCATTGATACTCTTCAGCAGATGCAAAGTAAAAGGAGCAAATATACTGCAACCGGTCATTATGACACCGGTACAACCAGTACTTCTATTATCACTAAGCACGAGGCCGCACGTGCCGGCTATGAAAGCTATGTATCAGATATGTTCGCTAAAAGAGCAGAGGCTCAGCAGGCTTACGATGCCCTCAGCGATGCGGAAAAAGCTCAGATCGATCCTGCTCTGACCGCAAAGCTCAGCAACGAATTGCCCACTGTTTGGAAGGAAATCACCGTTCCTGTCACTCCCCGTAATGATGAGTATTCCTTTGAGGCGGTAAAGGGCGGTGCCGGATACGGCTACGAAGTCAGCAACCATATGATTTCAGGCGAAATTCCTCAGACCTTTATTCTGGTTGATACCTCCGACGGGGCTACCTCTTGGACCCCCAACGGCAAATACGCTTACGGCAAAAGCAATTATATACTGACCTATTGCTGTGACGTGGAAACACCCATAGCATACACCACTGACTATAAGCGCGTAAACCTGGAAGACAGCGATTATTTCACCAAAGATGAATCTGAGCATATCAGATCTGTTCTGGAAAATTCCTACCCCTTCATCACAATGGATGAAATGAAAAGCAGGCTCAAGGAATTCGGTCTTGATTCAAAGTTTGTTGACAGCCTCACCCGTGCCGACATGATCGCTGCCGTACAGATGGCTGTGTGGACCTACGCAAACGTCAAAGATATTTCAGAAAACGGGCTCAGTTATTTTGCGTCAGTTGACATACCGAAAAACACAGGAATCTACTTTACCCCTCTTCACGATTACACTAATGAGGTGTGGGATTGGCTTCCCGGAAAAAGGCAGAGATCCTATGATGCCCGTGCAGCCTACCGTGTCAATGTTCTGGCAGACTACCTCTGCAGGTTGGAGGGCACCGCACAGTCAGCTGAGCAAATGATTATTTCCGAGTTAGAGGTCGTAAAAACAGAGCTTATCGATGAAGAGGACGGCTTATATCATATCACAATGTACATATCACTCAACGGCGGCGGAAATGAAAAGGACGATCTCAGAATCCATGCCACAAGCTACACCGAAAAGGAAGACGGCAGCATCGAGATAACAGAAAAAACCGAATGCAAGGCAGAGCTTAACGACGGTGTGTATACCATTACAACTCATGCCAAAGACAGTGATATGATCGAAATTACAGTTGACGGCAACCAGATGCTTCCGAAGGGTGTATATTTCTATAACCCTGAGGGCGGACGTGATGTTTCTCAGTCTCTGGTAGGAGTTTCCGAAGGCAAGACAGCCGTCAGAGTAAGCAAAAAAACTCTTTTCCTCGCTGAGCTTGCCGACATTCCGGTACAGGATATAGAGACACCTGAAAAAGAGCTCTCTATTGAATCAGGTGAAACAGTTCAGCTTACTGTCAGCGTTAAGCCCGAAAATGCCACAAACAAGGAGCTTATCTTCTCTTCAGACAACGAAGCTGTTGCCACCGTCGATAAAAACGGTAATATTATCGCAGTGGGTGAAGGAACGGCAGTGATTACGGTTGTTTCAGCAGGTAACCCCTCTGTAAAAAAGGAGATAACCGTTACCGTAAAGCCGATACCTGCCGAGCCTGTGGTGCCTGTGATACCGACTATTCCCCGCAAGCATCACATCTGCTTCGGTAAAACTGACGGCATCGGATGGTATGAGGTTTCCGTAAACGGCGGCGACTTCTTCCCCCAGGGTCCCAACTCAACTCTTGAGGTTGACGAAGGCTCCATCCTCGTTGTCAGAGTTCAGGATTTGTGGATTGACGATGAATTCGACTTCTACGTAAACGGCAAAAAGGTTCCCGTGGATCCTGCCAACACAATCACCGTTGTCGTTGACGGTTATATGCTCATCGGTGCCCTATCTATGGATACGGAAGTACCCGATGTAGAGGAAGCACTCAACCTGTTCCAGAAAATCATAAAAGCCTTCAAAGACTTCTGGGATTGGATTACAGGTTTATTCAAGGAATAATCCGATACGATGTAACGTTTCAAAAGTTTTTTCTCAAATAAAAGCTCAGCACATCGATTTTGTGCTGAGCTTTATATTATAAATGAAAGGTTCTTTTCAGTCGCTCGGAAAAGGTAATATCTGCTTTTGTCAGCTTTATTCTTTCCTTTTTAGTCGGAATGAATGTTTCCTCTGAATAAGCATCTCTGTCTCCGACTGTCACTCCCTCAATATCACTGAAATCCCCTGTTCTGTTCGTTTCCACAGTTATGTCAATTCCCATTTCCGTAAGTCTTTTGATAAATTCCTTTTCTATATCATTTTCTTTGTAAATATCAGAAAAAGTAAAGACAAATCGATCCCCGAAGGAAACTGCACCGCAGCGGGCACCGTTGACAAGACCTGGACCCGTATAAAATGAAAAGCCTTCCACATACTCATTCATATCCGCGGGCAGGGTTATCGGACCGAGATTTGAAAGAAGAGCCGTGGTGGAGTATTCCGCTCCGAAAGCAAATCCCGTTTTTATAATAGCTGTTTTAAGTGCCAACGGAAGAAGTTTTATAGCCTCGGTGCCGATTTTTACCGTCCGTGTTATGTAGGAGTGATGCGCCTTTTTATCATTGACCTGACGGAGCTGACTGCTGACAGCCTCCGTTATTTCCTCAAAGGTGTATTCTTTTCTGCGCGGATCGATTTTAACCAGTACACAAAGTACAAAGTTTCTCAGACTTTCCGAAGTGAAAAACTTTCTCAGGTTTACGGGTATCTGTACACTGACCTCTTTAGGGCGTTTGCCCTCTGCCTTCTGTTTTCTGTAATGAATATCCATAAGCACTGCGGCCAGAAATTCCGTTACCGTAACACCGTAGCTTTTACTTAAAGCGTGAAGCTGTGAGAAGGACATAGCCGCCGTGGTATAATTGCACAGATGTACACCCTCCTTTGTACCCTTACAGTGGTAAACAAAGGTGTCCACCAGATTGGTTTTCGTATCTCCCGTGGCATAACGGACATAAGCATCCTCCTGCTCCTGCTTTTTCGGTTCATCCTCCGTATTCAGTACAAAGCTGTTACAGGAAATGCTCCTTCCCTTAAGGCGGAGATATTCACCCGTGAGAGTGGAAAGAAAAACCGCACCGCCGTAGCCGTCACACAGGGCGTGGTAAAAGTCAACGCTTATCTGACAGCCGTGATAGTACACTCTTATAAGATAACCGTTGTTTTCTCTGAAATCCACTCGGTAACAGAAATTCTTTATATCGTGCTTTACGGGCAAATCCATAATATTATGCTCAAAGTAATGCCAAAAAAAGCCTTTTTTTATGCGCACTCTGAGAGTAGGTATTCTCAGGAAGGTTTTTTCGAGAGCCTGTCGTAAAAGCTCAGGCTCAATATTTTCCTTAAGACGGACAGAAAGACGGAAAACATTAGCCCAATTCCGTATGCTTTGTCCCGGAAAAACCTTTCCGGCATTATCGAGAGTTATCCATTCAAAGGGAGTTTTTTCCATAATACAAATCCTTCTTTTTTTGATAATTCAATATTAGCATTATATTATGTCTCTGTCAATAGTACTTCTCCGTAGAGATTGACTTTTCAAGGTATTTTGCTGTGTTTCCGAGCGAAGGAAACAGGAAGTTTTATATAAATATTATAAGAAACCTTTAAACTTGTGAAAAAACGGTTAACTAATAATTAAGCCGTCTTATATTTATAGAAATATCATTGACTTAATAATTTCGCCATGCTATATTGAAACTGTATAAGTATGTCAAATATTATACAAAAAAGGAGAACAAGTTATGGAAAATTCAAAAATCAGAAAACCTTTATCATTAGTGTTGGCAATTATTATGCTTTTCACTATGATCCCTGCTACGATTTTCACCTTAGCATCGGAAAAAACTTATCCGATTATGATGCGGTTTACTGCTGCGTCCGGTGATGATTTTCACAGGTATTACAAGCAGGTTTATTCTGTTACCTTCCTCGACGAAATCGATGAGGAGGCTATGGCAGGTGCTCTCGAAAGCTGGGATATATCAGCCAACACAGGCAGCGGCGAGATTATGTCCTGGATGTATCTTAACGAGGAAGCCACTGCTCAGGCAGGTCAGAATATGTACGATGTTTATATCGCCGGTGAGGGAGGCGTAGGTGCCAACCCTGAGTCAGGATATATTTTCTATATGTTTGAAGGCCTCAAGGAAATAAACAATCCCGAAAACTTCAAAACAGGTACTGCCACCACATTCTATAATACCTTTTACGGCTGTTTCTCTCTCGAAGAGGTTGATTTCAGCTCCTGGGATGTTTCAAATGTCACCACCATCAAGTATATGTTTTACAGATGCTACGGACTGAAATATGCAAATCTCAGCGGTTGGAATACAAGCAACATCACCAATATGTACGGTGTTTTTGAAATGACACCTCCGAACTCAAGTATTACTCCCGATTATTCTCTTGAAAAGGTTGATCTGACAGGTTGGGACACAAGTAATGTCACAACTATGGAAAATATGTTCAAAAACTGCGAAAATCTCAAAGAACTTGATTTAAGCAGCTTCGACACCTCAAAGGTCACATCAATGAGATTTATGTTCTATTACTGTAAATCTCTCAAGAATATCTATGTAGGTGAAGGCTGGACTACAGAAGCTATCAAAAACATAAATGACGGTGTATTCAATTGCTGTTATGCTCTTGTCGGCGGCAAGGATAACCAGGAGGAAAACATCGCTATTTATAACGATAAACACCCTTCTGCTTATTATCCTCCCAATGTAGAATATGCCAAAACCAAGGAGGAGGGCGGCTATCTTACTGATGTAAGCCACAAGCCCGAGCCTGAAAAGAAAGAATACAAGGTAACCTATGAATTCATTGGTGATGTTATTCCCGAAGGCGTAACGGCTCCCACAGAAGCCACCTACGAGGAAGGCTCGAATGTAACTGTAGAGACATCTCCTTCTGCAGAAGGCTATGTCTTCTCCGGCTGGACTACAGAGGATGCCACCGTAACTGATAACTCCTTTACCATAAATAACGATGTTCACTTTGTAGGCTCATGGAAAAAGCTTTACAAAGTAGAATATAAATATGATGAAAATTACACAGTCCCCGAGGGTGCTCCCGAGCTGCCTGAAGCACAGTATTACACAGCAGGCGAATGGGTAGACCTGCTCGGTGTTCCCTATGTTGACAGACATATTTTCATCGGATGGACCACCGATGATACAGATACGTCAGGCGATATGTTCATAATGCCCGAAGGCGATGTTATCCTTTACGGCTACTACAAAATCCCCGTCGAAAGCGTCGAAATTATGGGCGGAGATATAGTTTTAGACTATGACGGAGACGATGTGTTTGATGAAAAATTAAACATATACATCAAACCCGAGGATGCCACGATAAAAGAAATCATCTACGAATCAAGCGATGAAAGCATCGTAAAAATCGACAAATACGGCAGAATAACAGCCGTGGGCGAAGGTACAGCCACTATAACGGTAAAATCCGCAGATGACCCGACAAAATCCGACACGGTAACTGTTACAGTTAAAATTCCCGTAACGGACATTACTGTAGATAAAACTGAGCTTAACCTTAATAAGGGTGATGAAGAAAAGATAACAGCCGAGGTAAACCCCGAAGCAACCAACAAAGAAATCACCTACGAATCAAGCGATGAAACTGTAGTAAAGGTTGACGAAAACGGCAACATCGAGGCTGTAGGCGAAGGTGAAGCCACCGTTACCGTTACCTCAAAGGATAACCCTGAAATAAAAGAAGAAATCAAAATTACTGTCAAGGTTCCCGTAACTGAGCTTACTGCCACAGAGGATTTCACTATAGATGTAGGTGAGACCAAAAATGTGGAGGCTAAAGTAAACGAAGATGCCACAAATAAAGAGCTTATTTATGAATCAAGCAACCCCGGTGTCGTAAAGGTCGATAAAGACGGTAATGTGGAGGCTGTGGGCGAAGGCGAAGCAATCATCACCATTACTTCAAAAGACGACCCCACCAAGAAGGAAACTGTTAAGGTTACTGTTGAGGTTCCCGTTGAAGACATCATCGTTCCCGAGGATAAAAAGGACATCACTCTCGATGTAGGCGATAAGGATAAAATCACCGTCACAGTTACTCCCGACAACGCAACTGATAAGGACGTTACCTATGAGTCAAGTGACGAAACCGTAGTTAAGGTTGACGAAAACGGTAACATCGAGGCTGTGGGCGAAGGTGAAGCTACTATCACTATCACCTCTAAAGACGACCCCACCAAGACCGAAACCGTTAAGGTTACTGTTGAAAAGCCTGAAGAGCCTTCTACCGAACCCGAAGAACCTTCTACTGAGCCTGAAGAGCCTTCTACTGAACCAGAAGAGCCTTCTACTGAACCAGAAGAACCTTCTACCGAGCCTGAAGAGCCTTCTACTGAACCCGAAGAACCTTCTACTGAACCTGAAAAGATTCCTGTAGGCGGAGTTACAGTAGATAAAAGCGATATCACTCTCGAAGAAGGTGAAACAGATAAAATCACCGTTACAGTCAAGCCTGACAATGCTACCGAAAAGGGTGTTACCTATAAATCAGGCAACGAAAGCATCGTTAAGGTCGATGAAAACGGTAATATCACAGCCGTAGGCGAAGGTACTACAACCGTTCTCGTAATATCAAAGGACGATCCGACCAAGGTGGCAACAGTTTTCGTAACCGTCAAGCCCATGAGAGTTCCCGTAGAAGAAATTATTACCGACAGGGATGAGATTACTCTTGACAAAGGCGAAACAGATAAAATTACTGTCACCGTCAACCCGGATAGTGCGACGGATAAGGGTCTCATCTACGAATCAAGTGATGAAAGCATCGTCAAGGTAGACAAAAACGGCAGTATCACAGCTGTAGGCGAAGGTGAGGCAATCATCACCGTTACCTCTAAGGACAACCCCACCAAGAAAACAACTGTTAAGATTACCGTTGAAAAGCCTGATTACTCCATCGAGGTTCCTGAGTTCGTCAATATCTTCAAGGGCGAAAAGAAGCCTTTGGGCGTAGTAATTACTCCCGATGACGGAACTATCGTGCTCACATATAAGAGCAGTGACGAGTCCGTAGTAAAAGTCGATGCCGAGGGCAACATCACAGGCGTAGGTGTAGGTATCGCTGTTATCACTGCCGATTTCGGCGGAGGAGACACCAGACTCATTCCCGTTACAGTGCTTACTGTACCTGTTAAGCATCACGTCTGCTTCGGCAAGACAGACGGCATAGGCTGGTACGAGGTATCCATAAACGGCGGCGACACCTTCCTTCAGGGTCCCAACTCTACTCTCGAGGTAGCAGAAGGCTCCATTCTCGTGGAAGTCGGATCGTAGCCATGTCGTTCTGTGAGCCAAGGAGTTGGGTCTAGTCATTGTCTTCCTAAGACCGCTT
>JAZNMU010000153.1:0-15880 GCA_045579865.1 Acutalibacteraceae bacterium | reverse complement strand
GCAGTTGACTTTAACAAAAAGACCTTTTCAATCAAGCACACCGTAATGGAGGTAAATGTGGACGGAAAAATAAAACTGATCCCCAAGGACAGTGCAAAAACAAAATCAAGCTGTCGCACGCTTCCGATGGTAGAACCCTTCGAAAAACTTCTTTTAAGGATGAAGGAAGAACAGGAATATAACCGTAAGCTCTGTGGCAACTCATATTGCAAAGATTATCTTGACTATGTTTATGTCAACCAAATCGGTGAGCTTATTGCACCGGGATATATTACCCGATACTTTCCCGAATTTCTTAAAAAGCACGGCCTTCGCAAAATCCGTTTTCACGATTTACGCCACAGCTGTGCAAGTCTTCTTTATTCAAACGGAGTGAATCTGAGAGATATTCAGGAGTGGTTAGGCCACAGCGATATTTCCACTACCTCGAATATTTACACGCACCTCGATTTTTCATCAAAGGTGGACTCTGCAAACGCAATTTTAGGTCACTTCCCGAAGCTGTAAAAAAACTTTTTCCGACATAACTTTCAGCTTTCCGACAGGGTGTCTCAGAATTTTTCTCGGAAATTTGGAGGGATGTTGGAGGGATGTGCCCATTTTTGGCCCTTTTTTGAGGTTACTTTTTTGCCCGATTTTTGGGTGATTTTTGACAAAACAAAAACCCGAAAACCCTTTATTTATAAAGGTTTTCGGGAGTTGGTGCCGGTGACCGGACTTGAACCGGTACGGTGTTGCCACCGAGGGATTTTAAGTCCCTTGCGTCTGCCTATTCCGCCACACCGGCGTGTCATAAGACTTTACAATTATACTGTTATGAACGGCTTTTGTCAAGGGTTTTTCGGTATTTTTTTACTATTGTCTTCAAGAAGAAATTACTCTTTATTTTCCCTTTCCTCTCTCTTTATCTTTTTCGTAGAGGTGCGGATGAAGTCTTTATTTCTTAAGGTCACCTTTTTAATACTTTTATAGGAAGGCAGTTTACGGTTGGTGCTTCTGACAGCTTCGATAACCGCCTTGTGTATTTCCTGCTCGGTAAGATTTGTCTTTTTCAGTTTGCGCTCTATCTCCTCCGTATCGGGAATAATCTGAGCACTTACTATACTGTCATCTTCTGCATATACCAAAGCATCGGATATAACCGAATTTTTGAGAAGATAATACTCTATCTCTTCGGGATAAATGTTTTTGCCGTTTTTTGTGACTATCACATTTTTCTTTCTGCCCGTAATGTGGTAATTACCGTTTTTATCTCTGTACCCAAGGTCACCTGTGTGTAAAAAACCATCCTTCACCACCTCATCTGTAGCCACCTTGTTTTTATAATAACCGAGCATAACCATGGGCCCTTTTACGCATATTTCTCCTATCCCCTTTTCATCAGGGTTTTCTATTTTTACTTCCACATCATCGAGTGGCTTACCGATAGAGTCAGAGGTAAGATTTTCGAGACTGTTACATATTACTATGGGCGAACATTCCGTAAGTCCGTATCCGATAATTACAGGTATACCGAACATACTAAAATCCTCAGCTACCTCCTTCTGAAGTGCCGCCGCACCTACCACTATTTTATTAAGCCTTCCGCCAAAAAATTCGTGAACATCGTAAAAGATTTTCTTTCTTTTCTCTTCGCTTACTGCGGATGAGATAACAGAGAAAAACTGCACCTTTTTTCTTTTACCCTGTTTTTCGATGGAAGCCATAATCCTTTTGTGTATTTTTTCCAGAAGCAAAGGTACCGTCACGAATGCTGTAGGTCTGTAAAAAGCAAAATCCTCCTTTAAAGTACGGATAGATTCCGCAAAAGCAACTGACCCTCCCGAGTGAATAATCATCAGAAAGGATATGGCCTCGTAGGTGTGATGAAGTGGTAAAACAGAAAGCGTGCGGTCATTTTCATCTATTATTATCCTTTTCGAAACAGATACAAGGTCTGAAATAAGATTTTTATGAGAGAGCATTACACCCTTTGCCATACCTGTGGTACCCGATGTAAAAAGAAGTACGGCTGTTTTGTCCCTATCTGTTTCTGCAGAAAAATAGTCTTGTTTGCCCTCAGAGATAAGATTTTTTCCTTTGCGCAAAAGATCATCAAAAAAGACGGTACCCTTTACATTTTCTGTACATATAACCTTAATTTCACGGTCCGTCAGATAACTGTCGGATAAAACTTTTTGTGCAGATTTGCCGTCACAGATAATGCAGTCAATCCCCGCAAAGGAAATAATGTTACCAAGTTCCTCCACGGGCAATTCTTTATCGAGAGGTACAGCAATGCCAACCCCGCCCGTAACGGAAAGATAAGACAGACACCACCAGTAGGCATTTTCTCCCATTACGGCTATTTTTTTGCCTTTTAAACCTAACTCATACATAAGAGCTGTACCGAGATATTCAGCATCCTTTTTCAGTCTGCTGTAAGTTATGTTTCTGCTTCCGTTCTCACCGTTACGCAGTATAAAAGCAGTCCTGTCACCGAATTTCTTTTCACTTTCTGTCAGTAATTCCCTTAAATTATCGGGATAATTCATATTACCACCGCTTTCATCAGTTTTCCGTATAATATTTTTACACCTAAAATACATTTTATGCCTTTCCTATCAAAGAAAAGAACAGGTTATTAAGTTTTTCTGATAATAATTAAAAAGTATTGTGTTTTTACTTGTTTTGAGGTACAATATGACAGATAAAGTTTTTATAAGGAGGATATTATGGACGATATATATTTTTCCGATAAAAAGAAAAAAAGTTCAGATAATGATAAAAATGCTCGTCGCTATTCCCCTAACGAGTTTACAGATACAGATTATTTCGATGAAAGTTTTGACCTTGATTTCAGAACAAAAGGAAGCTCACAGGCCTTTTCACAAAAGGGAAAGTTTACTGTTCACCTGCCTGACGAGGACAGTATAAGTGAAGGACCTGCAGACAGAACACCCAAAGGAAGACCCGTTTCTTCTTCCGCAGCACATCATCAGGACGAGATCAGCAGAAGACCTGTCTCCTCTTCCTCAGCCAGAGTTCCGCAGGCTCCTGCATCCCCGAGACCTCACCATTATCCCACCTCTCAGCCGAATGTTCAGCGAAGCAGAACACCTCAGGGACAGAGAGTTAATAACGCTCCCACTCAAAAGCCTGTCAGAATGAGCAGAGAAGGGTCACACAGAAACGCTCCCCCTCCTAAGCCCCCGGTTTCCAAAAAGAAAATAATTATTCTTTCTGTTCTCGGTATTTTTACGGCTTTATTTGTGGCTCTAATGGGCTACGGTATTTCAGCCATTCAGGGACTCAATTACGATAAAAGCATCGTCCCCAATGCTTATGTGGATGAAAGCACTCTTAATTCAAGCGACGACGTTATAAACATCCTTTTCGTGGGCAGCGATGCAAGAGGTAATGTGGAGGGACAGCGCTCAGACACAATGATGCTCTTTTCTATCGACAAGCAGAATAAAAAGCTCAAGCTTACCTCCTTCCTTCGTGACAGCTATGTCTATATCCCCTCGAAAAAATACAACACAAAGCTTAATTCGGCATTTTCCTATGGCGGAACACAGCTTGTAATGGACACTCTCGAATATAATTTCGGTGTAAAAATTGACAACTATATTATGGTGGATTTCAAAGCATTCCGTCAGCTTGTGGACCTTCTTGGCGGTATTACCGTTGACGGTGTTACAGCCGCAGAAGCCAAATATATGAGAGAAGAGGTAAAACTCAAAAAAGTAAAAAAAGGTACAAACAAAATGAACGGTAAAACCGCGCTCTGGTACTGTCGTATAAGATATGTGGACAATGACTTCAGAAGAACAGAAAGACAGAGAAAAGTTATCGGTGCTATCGTAAATAAAGCACTTAAAACCAATCCCTTCAAACTTATGAGCATTGTAAAACAGGTTCTCCCTAATATATCGACTGATATTAGCAGCAGTGAACTTGTCGGTCTTGCCGCGGGAGCCGCTCTCCGATACATTCACTACGATATAGAACAACAACAGATTCCTGCCGAGGACACCTGGAGCGATGCCAGAATATCGGGCCAGTTAGTCCTCAAAATGGATATAGACAAAAACAAAGAAATTTTAAAATCATTCCTTTACGACAAAGACAGTAAGAAAAAGGACAAATAAAAATTAACAGGTATTTTCAGTGTTCAGCCGAAAATACCTGTTCTTTTATATATCTGCAAAAACCAATTGTCTTTTTGACACTCTCTTTTTCACCACATCCGCTATCACTGCTATAAACTCCGCATTGGTGGGTTTAAGCTTGTCCTTCGAGATGCTGTGAGGGAAATAGTAATAAAGTGCCTGTGTATCACCCTTGGTACATCCGCTTTCTATGGCGTGTCTTACTACTCTTTCCACCCGTGCAGAGGTTGTATCGTGAAGTTCTGCAATAGCAGGGTAAAGATTCTTTGTTATCCCGTCAACGAAAAGCGGTTTCTGAGCAACGAGAACAATTGCTTCTCTCAGATATCTGTAACCCTTCGTATGTGCAGGTATTCCGAACTCTCCCAAAACAAAGGTTGCCGCCTCTTCAAAATCACTTAAGGAAGCAGAGTTGAGACGCTCTGTTTCCTCCTCGGCTATCATTCTGATAATGTTCTCCGCTACCTCTTTACTGTTTTCCGAATCGACGCCCTTGAGCATTTCTCTTATACGGTAGGTTTTTTCGTCGGAAAGAGACAGGCTCAGCTTTATTTCCGAGACATCGTCTTCACGTGCTTCTTTCCTGCTTCTCACTGCTAAATTAATGTTTTCTGACATATACCTTCTCCTAAAATGTGATAAATATTAACATTTCGCCTTTCAACATATTATCACATATTATTCATTAAATCAATAGTTTTTTGTTAAAATGTAAATTTTTTTCACTTTTGCAGTGTAAATAAAACGGCTAACCGTCCGGTTAGCCGTTTATTTAAGCAACTGTGTAAGTGATGTATCCTCGAGCAAGGTATCCAGATTGTAAAGAAAAAGAATATGAGATAAACTGTTTTCTTCCGTAATTGAAGAAATTTTCTCCTTTGTGTATCTCGGATCTACAACAATAATCTTAGAAAAGAAGGGCGTAAACATAGAAAGCATACAGTTAGCATAAGAATCCTTGATAATAAGAAGGGTGTCTTTGCTCGAGGCCGTGGTATCAATTGTTATCTTACCGTAATTACCGCCTGTAAAAACCTCATATTTGTTTTTCTGTTCAAGCTTACTGCTGTCGAAAAGAGAAGTTGTTTTCTTTTCACCGTTTTCATAATCAACCACATAAGTAAGAGCCGAATTCCGAGGAACGCATATATCAATTATATCATTCGAAGAAACGACACCCGACTTTGAACTCAGTGTTCCCTGAAAGCCGTCAGCAACCGTATAGGAATTAAAGCTGACATCTTCCAAAGATTTTTCCCAACGGGTCATCAACTCCTTAAATGCTATTTCTGCCGCTCCCGTGGTCCAGTGATGGTCTGTTTTATAAAACAGACTGACTTCATCTTTTTTTTCAAGGAAAACCTCAGAGAGATTCAAATAATCTATCTTCTGACTCTGAGTATAATTTTCCAGATCGTTTATTATATAACTCTGATCTTCGAGAATAAGATTGTCAGGGAGTTTTTCTCTGTAAACATAACTGCTGTTAGGAGAAATCATAAAAGTAATACGTGAATCCGGGTTATCGTCAGCAAAATCACTTATATATGAACTAAGCTCATCCGCTCTGCTTCGATCAAATTCAGTCGGCACAGAAAAAAGATATCCGTCCTTACCGATGTAAACGCCGCCTATACGCGTTTTTCCTACAGCACGGTCAAACAATGTTTTAAGACGGATTATTTCATCTCTGAAAACAAACTGGTCCGTGAAATAGGTTTCAAAATCCTTCATAAAGGTTCCGTCTTTAATTGAATATAAAGACAGTGACGGCATAGTGGCCAGTACTCTGTTTTCCGACTCGGAAAAAGTTTTATCTTCTCCCGTGATCAGAGAAATACCGCCTGCAAAAAGCATAATACAAAAAACTGCGATAAGTATCGTAAATATAAGTCTGCCTTTTCGGTTTTTGGGCGTATTTTCAGATGTTTGTTCTTTTTCGTAAATTGAGCTGTTGTCCATTTAAAACCTCTTAAAATCTGAAATAAAGGAAAGGATTATAGGTTTCACTGATAAGATAAATAATGCACAGGATAAATATTCCTATGTATCCGATACTCATCAGTATTGTATTGAAGCGGAAATTCTTTACCCGCGGTAAAAGTGCAAAAATACCTGTAGCGCAAAGAATCATAACAGAAAGAGAAAAGATATTTTCTGAAATAAGATATCGGGCATTATCATCCATAAAAGTATTACCGTGCATACCGAACATACTTTTGATGTAACTTACGGCTGAAGAAAGATTCTCAGCAGAGAAAAATACCCAACCGATCATTACAATAACCATGGTTATGATATATCTTATAAAGGTAGGTATCCTTTCCAGCACACGGGCAAAGACATACTTTTCAGCAATAAGAAGCATTCCGTAAAATGCACCCCAAGCTATAAAATTCCATGCCGCACCGTGCCATAACCCCGTAAGGGACCATACCACAAGAATATTAAAAACCGTTCTCGCCGTACCCTTTCTGTTACCTCCTAAAGGGATATAAACATAATCTCTGAACCAACTGCTTAGGCTTATATGCCATCTTCTCCAGAAATCTGTGATGCTTGTAGCTTTATAGGGAAAATTGAAATTCTGCATAAAATCAAAGCCGAGCATTTTTCCGAGACCTATAGCCATATCTGAATATCCGCTGAAGTCGAAATAAATCTGCAGAGTATAACAGAGTATACCTATCCAGGAGGTTATTACGGAAAGCGAGGCTGTCTCCATACCTAAAACTTCCGTGTAAACCGCACCAACAGCATTGGCGAAGATAACCTTTTTACCCAAACCCTTTATAAAAAACATTATACCGGCTGCAAATTTCTCAGCAGTAACTTCTCTGTCCGTAAGCTGTTTCTCCACATCGTAATACTGAACGATAGGACCTGCAATAAGCTGCGGAAACATAGAAATGTAAGTAGCAAAAGGCACAATTTTTTTCTGTGCCCTTACATCACCGCGATAAACATCGATAATATATGACAGCACCTGAAAGGTATAAAAGGATATACCCACCGGTAACGGTATTTCCCTGACAGGTAGCGAAATAGAGAAAATGCCGTTTATACTTTCAACCAAAAAGCCATAATATTTAAAAAAGCCTAAAACAAAAATATTAAATGTAAGAGCAAGAATAAAGACAGTTTTCTTTTTTCGGGGACTTCCTATGTAACTGTCTATATCAATAGCCGCATTATAGTTATACATAATGCTGAGGAGCATTAAAATAATATACACGGGTTCTCCCCACGCATAAAATATAAGGCTCATTATCAATAAAACTATATTCTTTTTTACCGTTTCTCTGTTTTTATCATTAAAAATCCTGAGGTTATAAAGAACAAGAGTTACAGGTAAAAACAAGAATAAAAAAGTGGCACTGCTGAATACCATTTTTACACCTCAAAAAATTTTTTGGTGAAAGACTCATTCTCCCACACTTTTTAAAAATGCCTCCAGACCTGCAGAAGCATCATCGTGAACAATATATATTATTGCTCCCTTGCTGTTTTGTATTACTCTGTTTTCCAGAAGAGAGGAGGCCGCAGGATCGTAATCCTTATAAGTATTATATTTTTCTTCTGCCTTGGCTGAAATTAAGTCAGCCACACTTTTAAGGTCAGAGGTCTCACTGCCTTTTATTATCAGAATTTCACGGACATCCATTATATCCTCACTGCCATAATAAACAAAGGCTTCAAATTCCCCCGCATCAATGTCGAACTGAGCAGATAGCCTTTCAGCATCAAACTGCTGAAGACCTTCAGTGCTTATCTGAGAAGTAACAGCCTGAGCTATTTCCTCGGCTGTTTTTACCGTATCTCCTTCAGCGAAAAAAGAAACACCGATAAAAACCACAAGCAGAACAACACATATCAGCTGACCAATACCTGCCTTGCTCATTATACTATCTCCATTTCTTCAATAACATATTTAAGCCAGTAATCTCTGTAAAAGAATTCCGGAAGATGAATGCCGTCTCTGCCGTAGCAGTAATCAATCTCCTTAAAAAGAGGATTATTGTTAAGATAATCCACACCCAATTCCTTGCACATTTTTTTCATCGCCTTATTGTAAACCTTAATTCTTCCGAAAAGCTTATTTTTGGCTACCTTTCTGTCAACGGGAAAAATCGAGGAAACAATAACACGTGTTTCAGGAAGCTTCTTTTTAATTT
This sequence comes from Acutalibacteraceae bacterium, assembly GCA_045579865.1. Classification (GTDB taxonomy): domain Bacteria; phylum Bacillota; class Clostridia; order Oscillospirales; family Acutalibacteraceae; genus UBA6857. The sequence continues at coordinate 7,551 of JAZNMU010000153.1, read as the reverse complement.
TTTTTATGCACTTGCTGTACATTTTTATATATCCGTCAAGTGCCTGGTCAGTATAACCGAGTGCATTTAGTCCGTAATGAAGAATAATAACCTTAGGTTCCTTTTTTATAACCTTTTTGTAATTATCTTCTAAATGATAAAGTGAGGCGCTTACCTTACTGTATATTCTCTTTTCGTTAAGAATTCCATAGGACTCCAGACCGTTAATCAGAGAATCCCCCATAAAATAAACATCCTTGAGCACCTTTTTATAGGTGGTTTTCCCTTTTTCGAGCTTATATAGAATTTCAGCCACCCGTTCTGAGCCTGTTCCAGGAACATAATTTCTTATTTCCTCGGCTTCTCTTACAATCTTTTCCGCCTCACTGACATCCAATTGCTCCATTTTATTTATATAGGAAACGCCTTCATCGGTGCTTGCTTGAACGGTGTAATTTTCTTTTATAACAGCCGAAAAATTACTCAGCGGATACCCTATCAGAAAAGCGCAGATTATTAACAGAATTATCGTTTTTTTCAATCCGTTCACCTTTGTTCTTCAAAATAAGACACAATATTTCATTATACCTTTATAGTTTACATCTTTTGCGCTTTTAAATCAATAGGAAACACTCTTAATAAATGAAAAATTTTGTAAACAAAAAACGGAGATGCAAAAAAAACTGAACATCTCCGTTGTCTTTTGTTTATGTTATTAATCTCCTCACCAGATGAAACGGTTTATCTGGTTTTTACCGTCTTTTTCGCTGACCAGGCTGAATATATCTTTGTACCGTCCACAGTCTTATAAGCGCGGATGCGGACATAATATTTTTTCTTTGACTTAAGCTTTTTAACAGAGACAGATGAAGAATCTGCTTTCTTCACCCATTTTGTCTTGGCACCTGAGAAGGAGGACTTGAGTCCGTACTGAACCTGATAGCCTGTCACGGCACCCGAAACGGGCTTCCATTTCAGCTTGAAGCCTTTTTTGAGAGCGGAAACACTGTTCACTGTCACTTTCTGCGGCTTGATTGTAAAGAACAGCTCTTCCTTACTTCCTAAAGCTCCCTTAAAAGAAACGGTCACCTTGTATTTACCTGTATTCTTTCTGCCCTTAGCATAAGAAACAGTATAATCCTCACCCTTACTGAGAACATAGCCGTTGGTAAGAGTTACCTTTACGGAGGGCTTACGCACCTTTCCGTTATAGGTGTATTCCTTTTCGGAAAGCTCTGTTTTATAAACGAGAGTATAAGCAGTGAGACCGTAGTCCTTTTTGTCCCATACGAATATTTCTTTACTGTTATTATCCTTATAGTAAATAACGAATTTCTTATAAAGATTCTTCAGCTTCTTACTTCCCTTTTTATTGATAAGGGTATAAACATCTATGCCTGTATTTCCAGGATTTTTATACATCAGCTTAGCAAATTCGGGCATAAAGCTGTCATAGGCACTCATATCAAGAAGAGTCATTGACTGCTTTATTTTGCCCTTTCTGAGGTCTTTTTTACAGTATTTCCAGCGCTCTGTGCTTTTATTGACGATGTTTTTACCTGCCTGCTCCACAGTAGAGCCGATATTGAACATATCAGCATAGCAGTAATCAATATCTACCTGCTTATATATCTCATAATCCCAATTGTCCCAACCGTAGCCGCCGAAATCCCACTGGGAAAGGATAAGATAATCCGTATAATTATGGTAAACCTGAACGAAATCTGTATTACCTGTACGGCAGTTTGTACCAAAGTCAATAAGTGCAAACTTCTGTCCGAAAATCTTCACACCCTTTTCGAGCATAACCTTGGTATCCTCCACATTCATACATCCGCTGTAGCCGATGTTACCGTGGCCTGAATACTTAAGGATTATATTATCGGAGGGAGTTTTCTTGTTTACCAGACGGAAAAACTCCACGAAAGCATCACGCAACGTTTTACTGCTTTTACTCATATTCTCTGTATCCTCACAGAGAATACTCTTTATACAGAAGGACTCTCTCCACTCGTAATACTCATCTGAAGCGTATATACCGTTGAAACCGTCCTTTTCGTTATCTTCAAGACCGGTAGGAAATTTATACAGATTTATTCTGTCTTCCCATATAATTACATCGTAAAGAATATAACCTTCCTTATCCTTTACAGGCACAGCCGTATATACACCGCCAAAGCTTTCTTTGAATTTTGCCGTAGCAAAGGTACTGCGGATAACAACTGCAGGATTTTCAGCGGTTATAGGGTGCTTATTACCTGCAGCAGAGCTTTCAAATGAAAGACCGCAGAACAGACTTACAGTCAGCACAAGTGTCATTAAAAGTGAAATTATTCTTTTCATAACTTTTCTCCTTTCAGAAAACAAATATATCCTCTTCCGACATCTTTTCGAATGTCATTTTTTCTTTAGTTACAGGATGAATAAAGGAAATATAACAAGACCACAGGGCGATGATTTTACTTTCCTTTTTACTGCCGTAGCGCCTGTCGCCGACGATGGGCATTTTTCGTGAAGCGAACTGCACTCTTATCTGATGGGTTCTGCCCGTGTGGAGTTTTACCCTTATAAGAGAAAGACCATCTTTTTCCGCTAAAACCTTATAGCTTAAGCTCGCCTTTTTAACACCACGTCTTTCTTTTTTTACAGTAAAGGATTTGTTTTTGCTCCTGTCAAAAAAGAGTAAGTCCTCCATAATTCCCTCTATATCAGCGGGACATCCCTCTACTACAGTAATGTACTCCTTTTCCATAGTACGATCTGTTACCTGGGAAGAAAGAAAAGCGGCACTCTTTTGGTTTTTGGCGAAGACCATCACTCCGCCCACCTCTTTATCGAGTCTGTGAACGGTATAAATCTCTGCACCTGTATAATCCGAAAGAAGAGAAGGCATAGTCCTTTCGCCTTCCTTGCCCTCCTGAGAAAGGATGCCCCTTTCCTTTATACACACAATTAAATCTTTGTCTTCATAAAGTATTTCCAATACCTTCACCTGCCGAAGATAAAAGGAGTCGCAACCAAAGCCGCAACTCCTTAAATGATTATTTAGCGTAATCTACTGCTCTTGTCTCACGGATCATATTAACTCTGATCAGACCGGGATATTCAAGCTCCTGTTCGATCTTTTCTACGATGCTGTGAGCGAGAAGAACCATCTCTTCATCGCTGACTGCTTCGGGCTTGACGAGAATACGAACCTCACGGCCTGCCTGAATTGCAAAGGCACTGTCTACGCCGCTGAAGGACTTAGAAATCTTTTCGAGAGACTCAAGACGTATGATGTAGTTCTGAAGATTTTCTCTTCTTGCTCCGGGTCGTGCCGCTGAAATAGCATCGGCTGCCTGAACAAGGCAAGCGATAATACTCTTCGGCTCAACATCACCGTGATGAGCATGGATTGCATTGATAACAATGTCGTTTTCCTTATATTTTTTGGCAGCTTCCACACCGAGCTCGATGTGTGAGCCTTCCTGCTGATGGTCGATAGCCTTACCGATGTCGTGAAGAAGACCTGCACGGCGTGCAAGCTTGACATCAACACCAAGTTCTGCAGCCATAAGACCTGCAATATAAGAAACCTCGAGAGAGTGGTTGAGAACATTCTGACCGTAGCTGGTACGGTATTTGAGACGTCCTAAAAGTTTTACAAGCTCGTTATGAACACCGTTTACACCGGCATCAATAACTGCTCTTTCACCTGCCTGCTTGATGGTCTGGTCAACCTCGCGCTTTGCCTTTTCGTGGATTTTTTCGATAAGGGCGGGGTGAATGCGTCCGTCACCGATAAGTCTTTCGAGAGTGATTCTCGCAACCTCTCTGCGGACAGGGTCAAAGGATGAAAGGGTAATTGCTTCGGGTGTGTCGTCGATGATAAGATCGACTCCTGTGATGGTTTCGAGAGTACGGATATTTCTGCCTTCGCGGCCGATGATTCTACCCTTCATTTCATCGTTGGGAAGAGCCACAACAGAAACCGTAGCCTCTGATGCGTGGTCGGCTGCACAGCGCTGAATAGCGGTAGTGATGATTTCGCGTGCAAGATTTTCACTTTCCTCACGAACCATCTGCTCGTATTCCATAACCTTGACAGCCTTTTCTCTTTTAAGAGATTCTTCGATTGTCTGAATTAAATCAATTTTAGCCTGTTCTTTTGTATAGCCCGATATTTTTTCAAGCATTTCTAACTGACTTCTTTTGATGCTTTCTGCTTCGGAGAGTTGGTTTTCAGCCTGCTTAATTTTTTCGTCAAGCTGTTCTTCTTTTTTCTCTAAATTTTCAGTTCTCTTGTCAAGGTTTTCTTCCTTCTGGATCATTCTTTTTTCCTGACGCTGAACTTCGTTTCTTCTTTCACGGAGCTCTTTGTCGGTTTCATTTCTGAATTTATGGATTTCATCCTTGGCTTCAAGAATAGCTTCTTTTTTCTTCGTTTCAGCCTCTGCAACTGCCTGGTTGACAATGCGTATAGCTTCTTCATTAGCGGAGCCGATAAGTGCTTCAGCAGTCTTTTTTCTGTGTGCCTGACCGGCAACAAAGCCGATAACACCGAAAACTACAGCACATACGACACCGATTACAATATATAACCAATCCAAAGTAGCAGCACCTCCTTCTTTTTGTTTTTTGTGTTGGCAATTACGCCTTCAGTAATACATAAGGAAAAATATCTGCAAATTGAGAAAAATTAAAGGTACCGGGAACACTTTTAAAGCTCAATTCCGATAATCAAATATATCACCGTTCGGTTCATCAAAAGAATTACAGTAATGTTACTCGAACGATAGTTCTGCACTATCCTGTATATTTTAAAACAATTTATACAATATGTCAAGTATAATAGAGTTAATTTTGATTAAAATTTTATAGAAAATGTATAATGTTTCTTTTAATTCATAAAAAAGACAGCCGCAGTTTTTTACTGCAGCCGTCACTGTTAACTCATTTATTTGAAAAGCTTTGCGATAAGATTGCGAACAACCCTAACAGGTCCGAGAATTATATTTAAAATAATCTTGAAGAAATCTTGAAAAACACTGGTTTCTTCGTCAAAGACTTCTGCCTTCAGAGGTATAAGTCTTTCTGCATCTTCATCGGAAACCTGCATAAACTGGGGAATTTCCGGATCAGTGAAAACATCAAGATCTCTGTAGATAATTTCGTCGATAAGCTTCCAATAATCCTCGTTTTTCTGACCGTGTCCAAGTCCCTTGAGTACCCAGGTATTAAAAGGAAGAAGGCAGGTGGATGCGTCAATGTTACGGTTAACGGAAATAAAATTCTTTTCAGGATAGAGTGCCTGTGTGTAATCGGCAGGCAGCTGCTGACCGTATCTTGCACAAGTAGCACCGAATGAGGTAACCTTCAGAGCAGCAAGCCCGTCATCCATAAGGTCACCCTCTTTACTCAAGGGGATTGCGGGAGAACCGTATTTGCATATAACGGAAACGTGCTTACCCATATCCTGAACATCTTTGATTATCTTTTCTGCGTTAAGTTTTATGGTATTATGATAATATGTCATCTTACTGATGGTAGTTGCGTACTCATGGTTCGGGTCAGCATAGTTTTCACCGAACATAGTGATAAGAGCAGATTCAAAATACTCGTCGGGAATCGTTGTCCAGATAGCGGGAATTGTCGCGATGAAATCACGGGCAGCATCAAGAAGACCGTCATAGATTGCTTCACGGAGGACAGGAACAATCATAGCCTTAAGAAGAAGGTCAAGCTGACCTGACTTGTTCATAAACTTAAGAATATCTGATGCATCTTCGGATTTGAGAAGCCAATTAATGAAATCTTCAAAAGCATCGGGAGTAACATTAAGCTGTCCGCTTAAAATTTCACCGAAGAAATCTATACCTAAAACAGAGGGAACGCAGAGAAGCACGGAATCAATACGGTCAAGCTTATCTTTATATTCGTGAAGATATGTAGTGACAACACTTGCACCGTAGCTTGATCCTACAAGCTCAATTTTGTCGCTTCCGCTGTCCTCAATAACGAGGTCTATGTACTCGTCAAGCTGACGGACTATATCAACAGGGCTTAAACGGCTATCATAGTAGAAGGTATATTTTCCGTAGCCCTCATAAGCAATAACCGTAGGCTCAACGGTTACGCCCTCAATGGATGAAACGCTGTCGGGCATAATTTCAAGCATTCCGAAGCTGTCGTTTACAAAGGAACGGATAACCGTGTAAAGAAGGTCGGGCTCACCGTTTTTAACTGACTGAATAAGATAATCGTCAATATTTTTAAGATTACCTAAAATTCTGTCTGTATCTATAGGTGCAAAAAGAGGTTTCTTTTCAGGGTCATTCTCATAATAGATATTTGCTGACTGAAAGCCCGTAACATACACCTGCGGAAGATGATCATAACTGTCACCCTTACCTGTAGGCATAGTAGGTTTATCTGTACCGTTTGCGGCAAAAGCAACGGGAATCACAGAAAAAGCCATTATGCAGGCAAGTACAATTGAAAAAATTTTTTTAGCTGTGTTTTTCATTGGTATAGTGCCCCTTTTTCCATTTTTTTAACAACTCAGATTTTAATCCTCATGTGTGCTTGTTTTTTCTAATCTTTTTTAATATTCTGTTAACAAAACGTTTTTTGTTAAGATTTTGTTAAGCGATACAAAGCAAGCGGTCACAGGCGTACCTGCGACCACTTATTCACTATTACTTTTTACCTCTTATCTCAGATAAGTCCCTGTGCCATCATAGCGTCAGCGACCTTAAGGAAGCCTGCAATGTTGGCACCGGCCACAAGATTATAACCGAGACCGTATTCTTCAGCAGCTTCAGCGGAAGCATCGTGAATGTTTTTCATAATTGACTTAAGCTTTGCATCCACTTCTTCTGCTGTCCAGCTGTATCTCATAGAGTTCTGACTCATTTCGAGAGCGGAGCAGGCTACACCGCCGGCGTTAACTGCCTTTGAGGGAGCAACTGCCTTACAGTTTTCCATAAGATAGGAAAGCGCTACATTAGTGGTGGGCATATTTGCGACCTCGATGTAATAAGGAACACCGTTAGCAACTATCTGCTCTGCTTCCTTCATACCGATTTCATTCTGTGTAGCGCAGGGCATAGCGATGTCTACCTTCACGCCCCAGGGCTTTTCACTTGCGTGGAATTCAACACCGAACTTATCCGCATAATCCTGTACCTTATCTCTGCCTGATGCTCTCATTTCGAGAAGATAATTGATTTTTTCTTCTGTGGTAACACCGTCAGGATCATAGATATAACCGTCGGGACCTGAAAGGGTTACTACCTTACCGCCGAGCTCTGCAACTTTCTTTGCAGTACCCCAGGCAACATTACCGAAGCCTGAAACTGCAACTGTCTTGCCCTTGATTTCCTCGCCAAAGTGTTTAAGAACCTCTACTGCATAGTATGTAGCACCGAATCCTGTAGCCTCAGGACGGATAAGAGAGCCGCCGTAGGAAAGGCCCTTACCTGTGAGAACGCCGTTTTCGAAGTTACCCTTGATTCTTCTGTACTGACCGAAAAGGTAACCGATTTCTCTGCCGCCTACACCGATGTCACCTGCGGGAACGTCGATATC
>JAZNMU010000152.1:0-6619 GCA_045579865.1 Acutalibacteraceae bacterium | reverse complement strand
CCGCTATCATCAAAGCATCGTTAGTATTGCCTGTACCGAAACCAACGCCTGCCGCGATACCTTCGGGCAGATTGTGGATAGCTATAGCTATAACAAAAAGCAGGATTTTATTTAACTTATCCTGGCTGCCCGGATGATTTTCAATATCAACGCCTGTAAGTCTGTGAAGATGAGGCACAATTTTATCGACAAGATTGATGCACACAGCACCGCAGAAAACACCTGCAACAGTGACCAAAAGTCCGAATTTATCGCCGCAATCAAGTGACGGAATGATAAGACCGATAACAGCCGCAGACAGCATAACACCTGCCGCAAAGGACAGAACAATGTCGCTGAATTTGTGGCTCATTTTTTTGAACACAAAGCCGAGAAGTGCACCGATAACTGTGGCACCGCCGACACCGAGAGCTGTCAGCATAACCATCTGCATACTACTATCATCCTTTCTCTCATAATTTTAGCACAAATTAAATAATAAGTGAATACAAAATAAGCAATATTCAAAAAATATTTTCTTTAACGGGGACAATTCCTCCAAAATCAGTAAGAGGAAAATCAAAGCTGATTATTTTTATCATTCTTTTTTCAATGAAGTCTCTGATTTTATCATAATCAGAGTGCTTTGTAATATCTCCGAAGAAAACAATTTCGTCCGGCGAAATTTTACCGCTTGCACCGCCTATAAAGCCGTATTCGTGACCTTCGAGAAAAATATCACCTTTCCGTACTAAAAGGCAATCTAAACCGTTTTTGAAAGCAATATGAGATACGGATTCATCATCTGATATAATTGAGTTTTCGTCAACAACAAGCACCGAGCATTTGCAATAGCCCTGATTAGTGTGTAAAACTTTAAAGTTTGAGCAGTGCTTTTTAACCGATTCATCGAATATTTTACTGTTACCAATTATAAAATCACTTATAATTGTGTGATTAAGAATACAATCATTCGGATAAAACCCTTTTACAGCTTTATGTGTTTTTATTGTCTCAAAGCCTTCTTCTTTAAGTTTTTCGGTTAATTCATTCTGTGTTATATCGGTTATTATTTTCCCGTTTCCAAGATACAGAACTGATAAATCGCAGTGCTTTGATACTGACTTATCAATTTTTTGGTTTTCTGCTGTATATAATATCCGAATATTTCTTTTTTCGAAATAGTCAATAATCTCTTTATTAAGCCCGCCACATATGAGTTCAGTTACTTTACCGTCGGGGAGGTTCGGATTTTTTAAATAACTATTCATAGTATTATCGCCTCAAAGGCTTGTCTTATAGTTCTGACTCCGACGATTTCAATTTCTTTTTTTAATGACGGAGAAATATTCTTAAGATTAGCATAAGGGATGATACACTTGTTGAATCCGAGTCTGGATGCCTCTTTAATTCTCTGTTCACAGTGGGAAACGCCTCTGATTTCTCCTGCGAGACCAACCTCACCGAAAGCGAGAACATCATCACGTAGCGCATAATCTTTCAAGGATGAAACAAGAGCCATAACAATTGTCAGATCGAGTGCAGGCTCGTCCAGCTTCATTCCGCCGACAATATTTATATAAGCGTCCATATTACCAAAGAAGTATCCGCCTCTTTTTTCGAGAACAGCTATAAGCATTGCAAGACGGTTAAAATCAAATCCGTTTGAAATTCTTCTTGGGTTTCCGAAGCCTGTGGCAGTAACTAGACCCTGTATTTCTGCCAGAAGAGGTCGCGTGCCTTCCATAACGCAGGCAACGCATGAGCCCGGAGTATTTTTCGGTCTGCCTGAAATAAGCATTTCTGAAGGATTTTCAACCTCTTTTAAGCCTGAATCAAACATTTCAAAGACACCGATTTCATTTGTAGAACCGAAACGGTTTTTCACCGCCCTTAAAATTCTGAAAGAAAGATTTCTTTCGCCTTCAAAATAGAGAACCGCATCAACAATATGTTCCAAAACCTTGGGCCCTGCTATATTTCCGTCCTTATTTACGTGTCCAACCAATATCACGGGAATACTGAGAGTTTTCGCTGTGCGCATAAGAAGATTTGAAGATTCTCTGACCTGTGTTACACAGCCGGGAGAAGAATTAAGTTCAGTGAAATTCATGGTCTGAATGGAATCAACGATAACAAGATCGGGAGCTGTTGCATAAATATGCTCACAAATTGCCTGTACATCCGTTTCGCAGAGAATGAAAAGGTTGTCCGTTTTCACCTTGAGTCTGTCAGCTCTGAGCTTTATCTGACTGTAGGACTCTTCGCCCGAAACATAGAGAATTTTAAGCCTTTTACCGAGCTGATGGCATATCTGCAGAAGAATGGTGGATTTACCGATGCCCGGGTCACCGCTTAAAAGCACAAGAGAGCCTTTCACTATACCTCCTCCGAGAACTCTGTCAAGCTCACTCATACCTGTTTTATAGCGAAGCTCGTTATCAGGCTCAATCTGAGTAAGCTGATAAGAAGCCACGCTTTTCGCTTTAAGAGGATTAGTAGGCTTAGATTTAGAGGTTTCCGTTTGTCTTACCTCCTCTTCAAAGCTCGCCCACTCACCGCACTCCGGACATTTTCCGAGCCATTTTGCAGTTTCGTAGCCACAGTTATTGCATACGTAAACGCTCTTCGTTTTCACTGCCATTGTCTTTTTCTCCTTCAGTTCTGCTATTGATATATGCTGCAAGTCCATTGACTATTGCTTCACTTATTTTTAATTGATAATCTTCATCTTTAAGTCTATCGGCTTCCGCTTCGTTAGACATAAATCCGCACTCAACCATAACTGCCGGCACCTGCGAGTGGTACAGAAGATAAATATCAGTTCCGCTTTCTTTAATTTGCCTTGTATTATCAGGCTGTACAGACGAAACAACCGACCTTTGTATCTCGTCAGCAAGAATTTTGCTGTCAGGATTATTTTTCGAATAAAACACCTGTGTTCCGCTGTATTTGCTTTCTCTGAAATAATTCTGATGGACAGAAATGAGTATACAGTCACCGTTTTCTTCAATAATTTTCATTCTGTTATGAATATCTGAAACCTTCTTTTCACGCTGCGTTGAAGCAGATTCATCATAAATCATATAATCCCCATCACGTGTAAGAACCGTTTTAAAGCCTTTACTGAGAAGCAGTTCGTTAATTTTCAAGGAAATTTCAAGATTTATCTTCTTTTCGAGGGTGCCGTCAGAGGATTGCGTTCCTCCGTCTTCACCACCATGACCTGCATCAATTATTATGACAGGTAATTCGGTTACTGTTGCCGCTACAGAGTCAGAAAGAACACCGATAAAATTCAGCATTACCGTAAGCGAAAAGAAAAGAACGAAAGTTACGGTAAAGCTCAATGCGTTTTTCATTCTGAAAGAAAAATATAAACCGTTTTTCATAATATCACCTGATAAATACTATGGCAAAATCACGATTTATATAACAGATTTATTCTACTATAAATATGTAAAATAATCAATACAAAGGTAAAAAAACAGAGGCTGTAATCAACAGCCTCAATAAATTTTTATTTAACTTCGACTCTCCAGCCGTAGGGATCTTCTCTTTTACCCCACTGAATACCTGTAAGTTCATCGTAAAGCTTCTGTGTAAGTTCGCCGATGCCGCCGTTTCCGATGGTCATAACATCGTCAACATAACGGAGCTTACCTACAGGAGAAACTACAGCAGCAGTACCCGTACCCCATACCTCTTCGAGGGTACCTTCCTTCGCAGCGGAAACAATTTCATCAACAGAAATCTTTCTTTCCTCAACCTCATAACCCCAGGCCTTGCAGACATTGATAATGGAGTTACGTGTAATACCGGGAAGAATACTGCCGTTAAGAGCAGGAGTAATAACTTTTCCGTTAATTTTGAACATAATGTTCATGGCGCCGACTTCTTCGATGTACTTTCTTTCCACACCGTCAAGCCAGAGAACCTGAGAATAACCGCTGTCGTGAGCCTTAACCTGTGCAATAAGAGAAGCAGCGTAGTTACCGCCTGTCTTAGCAAAGCCCATACCGCCCTTTACAGCACGAACATATTCATCCTCAATCCAGATACCTACGGGAGCGAGACCGCTTTCATAGTAAGCACCTGAGGGAGAAAGTACTATGATGAAAAGATATGTCTTTGAGGGAGCTACACCGAGGAATTCATCGGTAGCGATTACGAAGGGACGGATGTAAAGGGAAGTGCCTTCATCGGAGGGAACCCAATCTCTGTCAATATCAACAACAGCCTTTACTGCATCAACAAAGATGTCTTCCGGAATTTCGGGAATGCAAAGTCTTTCGTTTGAAGCGTTTGCTCTTTTTGCGTTCATATCGGGACGGAAAAGATAAATCTTATCATCGTCACCGCGGTAAGCCTTGAGACCTTCAAACATTTCCTGTCCGTAATGAAAAACCATAGCACTGGGAGCAAGAGAAATATTTGCATAGGGCTCGATTCTGGCATCATGCCAGCCCTTACCCTCTGTGTAGTTCATAATGAACATATGGTCAGTGAAAATGTGACCGAAGCCGAGTTTTTCACCCTTAGCAGGTTTAGCTTTAGGTGAAGTTGTTCTGGTAATTTTAATTTCCATTTTATACACCTCTTAATCAATAATCATAGCCTGTTTTAAGAGCCTTAAGGTTAATTTCGGTAAGGCTTGCCTTTTTGGGAGGAACTACCTTTTTCAGAACATCTTCTGTACCGTCGAAAGAAAAAGTGTCACATTCCTTTATAAGTTTACCCATAAGAATCATATTGGCGAGAGTTGAAAAACCTTCGTCATTAGCCATTTTTGTAGCAGGAACAGCAAAAACTGTCACATCGTCTCTTGCAGGCATTTCGCCGATAAGAGATGAGTCGATAATGATTATGCCGCCTGAAACAACATCGTTTTCATATTTTTTGAGTGAAGGAAGATTCATAGCTACGAGACAGTCGGGATTGGAAATGATAGGTGAACCGATGGGTTCATCACTGATAATTACACTGCAGTTAGCTGTACCGCCGCGCATTTCAGGGCCGTAGGAAGGAAGCCATGAAACCTGCTTATCATTTAAAAGACCTTTATATGCAAGGAATTTACCTGCGAAAAGGACACCTTGACCGCCGAAGCCTGCGATTAAAATTTGTGTTGTACTCATTGTGTCCCCTCCTTATTCAGCCTTATTATCGGCATCTCTGTCTTTGTAAACACCTAAAGGATAATAGGGAATCATCTTTTCCTCTACCCATTCAAGCGCTTTTTCAGGTGTCATACCCCAGTTGGTGGGGCAAGTTGAAACAACCTCAATAAGAGAGAAGCCTTTTTTATCTATCTGATTCTGGAAAGCCTTTTTAATAGCTTTCTTTGCATTTCTTACATTCTTAACATTGTTTACTGCTACTCTTTCGATGTAGCCTGCACCGTCAAGCTGTGAAAGCATTTCGGAAACCTTTACAGGGAAACCGCAGTGGCTTGTATCTCTGCCGTAAGGAGAGGTCTGTGTAACCTGACCGGGAAGAGAAGTGGGAGCCATCTGACCGCCTGTCATACCGTAAATAGCATTGTTTACGAAGATAATGGTGATATTTTCGTTTCTTGCAGCTGCGTGAACAGTTTCAGCCATACCGATGGAAGCGAGGTCACCGTCACCCTGATATGTAAATACGATGTGATTATCGGGATCTGAACGCTTAAGACCTGTGGCTACTGCGGGTGCTCTGCCGTGTGCGGCCTCAACCATATCACAGGTGAAATAGTTATAAGCGAGAACTGAACAGCCTACAGGAGCAACACCGATAGTCTTTCCTTCGATGCCTAATTCGTCGATAGTCTCAGCTACGAGGCGGTGGATAATACCGTGTGTACAACCGGGACAATAGTGAAGAGGAACATCAGCAAGTGATTTGGGCTTGTCAAATACTACCATTATTTTGTACCTCCTTTTGAATGTGCTTTAATTGATTCGAGAACCATTTCGGGTGAAGGAATCATACCGCCGACTCTGTTGCAGAGATATACAGGCTTTTTGCACTCTGAAGCGAGTCTGATGTCCTCGATCATCTGTCCCATTGAAAGTTCTACAGAAATGAAGCAGTCTACCTTATCGGCAGCCTTTCTGAAAGCCTCATTGGGGAAGGGCCAGAGTGTGATAGGTCTGATGAGACCGGCCTTTATACCTTCTTTTCTTGCTGCGTTGATAGCATTTTTTGCTACTCTCGCTGCGATACCGAAGGCGGCGACACAGATTTCTGCATCATCCATCATATATTCTTCGAACATAACTTCGTTTTCTTCCACTGTTTTATATCTTTCGTATCTTTCAAAGTTAAGTCTTTCGAGTTCTTCAGGAACAAGAGAAAGAGAATTGATGATATTCTTCTTTCTTTCGCATTTAGTACCTGTAACAGCCCATGACTTGTCATATTCATTTACAGCGGGTTCTTCGAGTGAAACAGGTTCCATCATCTGTCCCATAGTACCGTCAGCTAAAATCATAGAAGTCATTCTGTACTTTTCAGCAAGATCGAAGCCTTTAATAGTAAGGTCAGCCATTTCCTGTACAGAAGAAGGAGCAAGAACGATCATTTTGAAGTCACCGTGTCCGCCGCCCTTTGTAGCCTGGAAATAGTCAGATTGTGAAGGCTGGATACCGCCGAGACC
>JAZNMU010000151.1:0-4354 GCA_045579865.1 Acutalibacteraceae bacterium | reverse complement strand
TCCTCCTTTATGTATTTCCTGATATTCCTCAGGATGGCTATATTATATACCATCATTTGACCTTTGTCAATAGAAAATTCATAATTTTGTTAAGAAATTTTTAATGAAAAGGTAAAAACGCTATCAAATAGGCGTTTTCCTTTATAAAAAACTAATAATTTTCTTCCGTTTTAATCTGGTTTCAGGTAAAAACATTATTATATATGCTGTTGATTTTTCTGCCTGTCTTTGGTAGAATAATACTTACGGAAAGGAAGATGAAAATGAAAAACGTAAAAAGAATATCTGCCCCTGCTTTAATCTGCGCTTTACTGCTTATCTTGTTGACGGGCTGTCACTCTCACAGCATGGACATATGGAAAATCGATAAGGACAGTCACTGGAAGGAGTGCTCCTGCGGTGAAATGAGCGAAATAGGGGACCATACCTTTGACACGGATGTGTGTACCGTATGCGGTGCCGAAAGAAAGTCAGAGGACGGAGTGCTGACGGACATCGGTGTATGGAACGATTACGGCGACTGGACACAGTGGCTTTACTTCGATGAAGAGGGTAATCTTATCAATGAAAGCGCCGCCGGCTACACCTACGACAGCGAGGGCAATAAGCTCACTGACGAAATTTATGAGGACGGAGTGCTTATCTCTTCGGCTGAATATGACTACGACAGCGACGGTATGACCTTTAAAAAGTATGAAACCGAGCATTATGAGGACGGCTCGAAATGTGTTTACGAATATAACGAAAACGGTGACAGCACAGGCTACGAGGTTTATGATGAGAACGGGACCAAGACTGAATCCTACCGCTCTGAGTATATAACCGACGAAAAGGGTGACCTTATCGGTGAAAAGGTTTATCAGGACGGTGAGCTGTGGCAGGAAATGAAGTACGCTTCAGGAAATGACGGCACAGAGGATTATCTTTACATCACAGAAATGGTGAATTATGCCGAGGACGGAAGCAGAACTGTAGAGGTTTACGATGAAAATGGCGAAACCGTAAAGGAGCTCGGCTACGATGCAGAGGGTAAAAAGCTTTACGACTATGAGCTGAAATATATCTATGACCGTGCGGCTAATCTGACCGCTATCGAAAAGATAGAAAACGGTGAAGTAAAGCAGGAAGTGGAGTATGAGTATAACAGCGACGGCGACCTTATCTCAGAAAAGACCTACGAGGGTGAAAAGCTCATTAAGGAGTCACAGTATATTACTACCGATGAATTCACCTATGAGTCAAAGGTAGTAGTCTATAACGAAGACGGAACCACTACCGTGCAGGAGTATGACGAGTACGGCGAGTTAATCGGATAAAAAATCTCCCCACTTGTATTGACAAATGAGGAGACAGTTATAGTACAGGCGTATTATATCACTTGACAGCGAATTATTGTCAAGTGATTTCTTTTTTAGCATCCCGGATGCACATAGGTAGCCGCCAGACCGCCCTGAGAGGTTTCTCTGTACATAGCATTCAGGTCCTTACCTGTTTTGTACATGGTTTCTACCACGGTGTCGAAACTTATTTTTCTCGTAGTGGAGAGGAAGTTGGCGAGGGAGAGTGCATTTATGGCTCTCATAGCCGCTACGGCATTTCTTTCGATGCAGGGTATCTGTACCAGACCGCATACGGGGTCACAGGTGAGACCTAACATATGCTCCATAGCCACCTCTGCCGCATATTCTATCTGCCCCAGACCCATACGGAAAAGCTCACACAGAGCTGCCGCCGCCATAGAGCAGGCAGTACCTATTTCAGCCTGACATCCACATTCAGCGCCGCTGATGGAAGCGTTTGTCTTGACTAAGTTACCGATAAGACCGCCTACAGCCAGAGCACGGCATACATCGTCATCGGAAAAGCCCTTTTTATCCTGCATATATTTCAGCACACTGGGAAGCACCGCACAGGCACCGCAGGTGGGAGCTGTCACGATTACACCGCCGCCCGCATTCTGCTCACTAACGGCGAAGGCATAGGCGCAGACCAGACGGTTTTCCTTGGTTATGTCGCTTTCGTCGATGTGGCTCTGATTAAAAAGAAACTGTGCCTTTCTTTCCACATTCAGACCGCCGTCAAGAATTCCTCGGGTAGAGAGGCCTTCATTGATAGCGTTTTTCATCGCTACCCATATTTCGTGAAGGTAATTCCATATATCCTTACCTTCGCATTCTTCCACATAGTCGGAAAGGCGCATATTATGAGTTCCGCAGTAGTCTACTATCTGGCCGAGAGTGCGCAGGGGATAGACGTCTTCTTCGTTAAGTTCGGGCTTTCCTTCGATAACTATTGCACCACCGCCGACAGACATTATTCTTTCTTTGGCGATTTCCTTGCCGTGCTTATATGCGAAAAACTCCATCGTATTTTCGTGGGGAAGATTTTCCGTTTCTCCGCTTCCGAAGATAAGCTCGATATCACATCCTTCGAAGACATCAAGGATTGCCTCGTCGGTTTTATGTCCCTTACCCGTACTGGAAAGGGAGCCGTAAAGGATAACCTTGTAGCTGTCTGCATCAGCGTAGGTGTTCCGAAAATATCTCGCCGCCTTATCGGGTCCCATGGTGTGGGAGGAGGAAGGTCCTCTGCCTATTTTATATAAATATCTGAGACTTTTCATTTTCTTTCTCCTGATTTTTATTATTAGTTTTGCTTTTGTACTACCTTGTATTCATCATAGGGTGTAAAGTAACGGCAGTAGTCCATATGACCGCTGACATACTTTTCCATTTCGTCCTCGTCTAAATTGACCGAACAGTAGTATTCGTCATATTCCTCGTCGTAGTTATAGTAAGCACACTGTTCACAGCACAGACTCATTTCTACACCCTCTTTCTTCTTTTAACCATTATAAACCGAGAAGGGGATTTTATCAAGACTTATTTTTAAATTCAGCGAGGCGGTGGGGGAGCCAAGCGACCGTGAACGGTCACCAATGACACTGCAAGCGGTGCCATTGGTCCCTGTATACAGGGGCTTGGCTCCCCGTCTTCCACCGCACTGTAAATTTTAAGTAGCTTCTTTCCGTAAAAAACTTACCCTGCCGCATCTGACGGCAGGGTAAAATCATATATTAACTTAATCAGTTGTTGTCGAGACCGAGGTTTCTTACCTGTACGGAATACTCGCTCTGGAATTGCTTGTTAACAGCGTTGATGTTGTCGAGGCTCTGCATAGCCACGTTCTGATAACCTGCGAGGCCGTTGGTAACGAAGCCTCTTGCACCCTCGACGATGCCGATGGTCCATTCCTTGGCTCTTGCCTTGAGCTCTTCGCAGTCGGCAGTTGTCTTTGCGATCATTGCCTGAGTTTCCTGCTCTGTAGCGAGCTTGATCTGTTCGCTTCTTTCTCTTGCGAGGCGGGTGATATTGTGCTCCTGAACCATTTCTTCAGCCTGAGCCTGAGCGCGTGCGATGATTTTTGCGGCATCGTCCTGAGCCTTTTTGATGGTTTCGGAGTAGTATGTTTTAGCACTGTTTGAAATTTCTGTTTCCTGCTTGCGTGCAGTAGCGATGATGGAGTTGCTCTTAGCAGTTGCATCATTGATGATGGTGGCTTCTCTGGAAATAATGTCGTTAGCGGAAACGATTTCGTCGGGGAATCTGCTCTGAATGTATTCGGCGAGCATAGCGATGTCCTTACCGTCTACGATTCTCTTTGTCTTAGAGAAGAAAAATCTTTTACCTCTGGATACGAGGCCTTCCATTTCTACTACAAGCTGGTCGAAATCCATGCTGCCCCATCTTGCTTCGGCATCAGCAGCATTGTAATCGCCGAAATCGGTGATTTCTTCGTATTCTTCTTCGTATGAATCCTCTTCTGATGAGATTACATCTTCTACTTCAAGGTCGGTTTCAAGATCGTAAAAATTTGACATTTTGACTTATCCTTTCTTTAACTTTTCTATTATATCATTTGAAATTTCTGCCGGGATGAAAAGGGAAATATCTCCGCCAAGCATACATACCTGCTTTATCATACTGGATGAAAGGAACATATGCTCAGTGTCTGCCGCCATAAAGATTGTTTCAGTGTTTTCGTTGAGCTTTTTATTGATAAGAGCCTGCTGAAACTCGTCCTCGAAATCGGAGACAGCACGGAGACCTTTTACCACTGCCACCGCATTTTTCTGTTTGGCATAGTCGGCTAAAAGTCCCATATATGAATCAACGCTGACGTTAGGAATGTCCTTCGTGCACCGTTTGATGAACTCTACTCTTTCCTCTACGGTAAAGGCGTAGGAGCCGATTTTACGGTAGTTGGACATAACGACAACTATAATTTTATCGAAAAGCTTGGCGCTTCTTCTGATAATATCCAGGTGACCGCTGGTTACGGGGTCAAAGGAACC
>JAZNMU010000150.1:0-4369 GCA_045579865.1 Acutalibacteraceae bacterium | reverse complement strand
AACTCCTTGGCTCACAGAACGACATGGCTACGATCCGACTTACCTGTTTTCACCATAAAGTCACGTGCAATAGCATATATTTCCATAACCCTGTCAAGGTCAGATAATTCGGTTTTTCTTATTTCCATTTTAACCTCATCAGATGTATTTTTCATCGGGTACATAACCGGGAATGGTCTTTAATTTAAAAGCATTGATGCAATTGAGCCAATCGATTCTTTCCTTGGTCTTTTCATCCTCAATTTCACCTGTTCTGATGTATTTGTCAAGAACTGCGTAGGTAAAGCCGAGCTTATCCTCATCTGTGTAACCGCAGAGTCCGTCAGAGGGCACCTTTTCGATGAGGTTTTCGGGAAGACCGAGACATCTGCCCACTTCCTTTACTTCCTGAACCGTAAGATGCGCCAAAGGACTGAAATCGCCTGCACTGTCACCGTATCGTGTAGAATAACCTACCCAGTCCTCGGAAAGGTTACAGGTATTCGCCACTCTGCCGTTAAGTGACTGAGAAAAGGCATAAACTGTGGTCATTCTCACACGGGGAGCAAGATTAATCTTTGTCTGCTCTCCTATTTCGAGACCGCATTCATTCATACCCTTGATAACACCGTCATAGGCATCCTTAATATTACAGATATAATATTTGATACCGAGGAAATTTACAAGCTGGAGAGCATCGTTTATATCCTTCTGCTCACCGTTAGGCATAAGAATTCCGTACACTCTGTCCTTACCTAAAGCCTCCACACATAAGGCGGCTACCACGGTGGAATCCTTACCGCCGGAAATACCGATAACAGCATTACAGCCTTTTCCGTTTTCTTCGAACCAATCTCTTATCCACTGTACGGCTCCGTCAGTTACTTTTTTTGCATCAAACATAAATAGCACCTCTGTTTATTGTTTATGTAATGATTATACACTATTTTTCGGCAAAGTAAATAATAATTTACGATAATTATTGAATTTAAATGAATTCTGTTATATAATTTACAGGTAAAATTTTATTCAAGGAAAAGAGGCAGAATTATATGAAGAAATCAACAAAAATTGTTCTCGGAGCCCTCGGTGCTGCCGCTGTAGGCAACGCCGTACACGCCGCAGTTTACCGTCCGAAAAAAACAGACATCGCTCCCCTTCCTCAGGAAACAGTAGATGTGGACTCATACCGCGCACACCTTTCAAAGGCTGTACAGTATAAAACTATTTCTTACAGAGATTCCGAAAGAGTGGACTGGGCTGAATTCGAAAAATTCCACGCATTTTTAGATGAAACATATCCTCTTATCAAGGAAAACCTTGATAAAGAAATCGTTCCTCCCGCTAACCTTCTCTACCGTTGGAAAGGCACGAGAGACGATCTGGAACCTATTGCACTTCTGGCTCATCAGGATGTAGTCCCCGTTTCTGAGGGTACAGAACAGGACTGGGAGCACGACGCATTCAGCGGCTACGATGACGGCGAATTCGTATGGGGACGCGGCAGTATTGATATGAAAAACCACCTTATCGCTGTTATGGAATCTGTAGAGGCTCTTCTTAAGGAAGGCTTTAAGCCAGAAAGAGACGTTTATCTTCTTTTCGGTGACAATGAAGAAGTAGTAGCTAATGATAAAAACGGCGCACATGACCTTATGGTAACTCTTCAGGAAAGAGGTATTCATCTCGACAGTGTTATCGATGAAGGCGGTGCAATTATCCCCATCAATGTTCCCGGTGTACTCAACGACAAGTATCTCGTAGGTGTAGGTGTAGCTGAAAAAGGCTATTCAGACATCGAAATCGTAGTTAATGCTAAGGGCGGACACTCTTCACAGCCTCCCGTACACAGCGCTCTCGGAAGACTTGCTACTGCTATTTCAGACCTTGAGAAAAATCAGTTCAAGGCATACTTCAATGAAAATATGAAGATGCTTATTGACTCCATAGGAAGAGAATGTACATATCCCGTACGCCTTATCACCTGTAATATTCCCCTTCTTATGCCTCTGCTTCTCGAAGGCTTCAAGGCAATTCCCTTCGGTGCCTGTCTCGTAAGAACTACCACAGCCGTTACTATGGCTCAGGGCAGTCCCGCAGCTAATGTCCTTCCCCAGAGAGCTTCCGCTACTGTTAATTTCCGTGCTATGCCCGGCACCACTAAACAGGACCTCGTAGACCACATCAGAAAGTGCGTAAGATACAAGGACATCGAAATCAATGTTCTCAACTCAAAGGAAGCATCAAAGTTCTCCCCCACCAATTCCAGAGCATACAAAATTATCTCTGATATCAACAAGGCTATTGAGCCGAACGGTATCGTTGCTCCCTATCTCGTTATGGGCGGTACTGACGCTTATAACTATGAGCCCATCTGTGACAACATTTACCGCTATGCTCCCTTCAAGGTTGACATTCCTCTTCTCCGCTGTACTCATGGCACTAACGAAAGATTACCCATCTCCTGTATGGAAAACGCTCTTATCTTCTTTAAGAATTATATCAGAAGAGCAAGCACTGAAAACTAATCACCATACATATAAAGAGTCTGCTTATCACAGCGGACTCTTTTTTACATAATAAGAGCGGCAACCCGAAGGTCACCGCTGAAATATTTCTATTTAATTCATATTCTCGCTACACCGCTGTCTCTTGCAGCCTTGGCAACTGCGGCAGCAACAGTGGGGCCTACTCTCTCATCGAAGGCGGCGGGAAGAATGTAATCACTTCTGAGTTCTTCATCGCTTACGAGTGAGGCGATAGCCTTAGCGGCCGCCATCTTCATTTCCTCGTTGATGTCACTTGCTCTCACATCGAGAGTACCTCTGAAGATACCGGGGAATGCGAGAACATTGTTAATCTGATTCGGGAAGTCGCTTCTGCCGGTACCTACAACGCAAGCACCTGCGGCAAGAGCCTCGTCAGGCATAATTTCGGGAACAGGGTTAGCCATAGGGAATACGATGGGCTTATCAGCCATAGAGCGAACCATATCCTGAGTTACACATCCGGGAGCAGAAACACCGATAAATATATCTGCGCCCTTAAGTGCATCGGCAAGAGTACCCTTGACACCTGATTTATTTGAGAAGGAAGCAAGTTCAACCTTAGCAGGCTCTTTTTCGATGCCTTCTCTGTCCTTATGAACTACACCCTTACGGTCGCACATAATAACATCCTTGATACCCATAGCAAGGAAGAGCTTTGCGATAGCAACACCTGCGGCACCTGCACCGTTGAATACTGCTACACAGTCCTCAATCTTTTTACCTGAAAGTCTCAGAGCATTGATAAGAGCGGCAGAGCAAACAACTGCTGTACCGTGCTGGTCATCGTGGAAAATAGGAATATCTGTTTTTTCTTTGAGCTTTCTTTCTATTTCAAAGCATCGGGGTGCGCCGATATCCTCGAGGTTAATACCGCCGAAGGAGCCTGAAATAAGAGCTACCGTGTCAACGATAGTATCTACATCCTTTGACTTGATGCAAAGAGGAATAGCGTCAACATCGCCGAACTCTTTGAAAAGTACACATTTACCTTCCATAACGGGCATACCTGCTTCAGGACCGATGTCACCGAGACCCAGAACAGCAGTACCGTCAGTAACTACAGCGATAGTATTCCAGCGGCGTGTAAGCTCATAAGATTTGTTTACATCCTTCTGAATTTCAAGGCAAGGCTGTGCAACGCCGGGGGTATAAGCAAGTGAAAGTGCTTCCTTGTCCTCTACCTTTACTCTTGAAACAACTTCAATTTTACCTTTCCATTCACCGTGAAGTCTTAATGACTCTTTTGCATAATCCATAATATTCTCTCCTAATCTTCATATTCACTAAAAATCATACTTGCCGACGAAGTACATCCGCCGGCAAGTTTTTAACTGATTATTTCTCCCAGGGGAATGTATACTGTGTGAGACCGAGGTCGTCACGAACCTTATTCATTTCTGCCTGAACTGATTCATTGATGGGCACACCGCTGTCTTTTCTCTGCATCCAGATGTCGTATTCCTTTTCACCTGCTGTGTAGATTCTGTCTTCACCGGGAGCCTTCTTTGAATTTCTCATTGAACGGATGATGTCGCCTGCCTTTTTACGTGCGATTTCTTCACCCATAAAGTGTTCGGTGTCAATAGCTACGAAGAAGTGACCGAGCTGATAGGGACGAATATTACCTTCTGCATCCTTACCGTCGAGATCCTTACCGTAAGCACCGTCCTGAAGGATTGATGAAAGGAATTCTACGAACATTGCAAAGCCGTAGCCCTTGTAACCGCCGAGAGCTTCACCGATACCGCCGAGAGTTGTAAGAGCTGCTGTGCCGTTACGGATTTTCTTAAGCGCAACACCTGCATCGCCCTCAACCGGCTCGCCGTCAAGACCGATAATTG
>JAZNMU010000149.1:0-2798 GCA_045579865.1 Acutalibacteraceae bacterium | reverse complement strand
TATCCCTCCATCTGCTGCTGGGTACCCTTCAATGAGGGCTGGGGACAGTTCGATGCCAAGAGAATCGGCGATGCTGTCAAATCTTACGATCCCTCACGCTTTGTTGACCATGCCAGTGGCTGGTATGACCAGAAGGGCTGTGATTTCAGAAGTATGCATAAGTACATCCTTCCTGTTATCCTTCCCAAGTATGACGGCAGACCTATCGTACTGAGCGAATACGGCGGCTACAGCAATAAGATTCCGAATCACGTATGGAACTGGGAAAAGAGCTTCGGCTATCAGATGTATAAGGATAAGGATGCTCTCACAGCCGCATACAAAAAGCTCCACGAAAAGCAGATTATTCCCAATATCAAAAAAGGTCTTTCTGCTACGGTTTACACACAGGTTTCCGATGTTGAGTTCGAAGTAAACGGTATGCTTTCCTATGACAGAGAGCTTATCAAGCTTCACGAAGATGTTGTAAAAGAAATCAACGAAAAAATGACTTATTAATAAAAAGGCGCTGACCCTTTTTCGGGTTGGCGCTTTTGATAAAGGGGAAGATGATATGAAGGACAGAGGCTATACCAAGCTTAAGCTCTTATACATAAAGGATTATCTGGAAAAAAACAGCGATGAGGACCATCCTGTAAGCGTTGAAATCCTTACTGATATGCTGGAGGAAAAGGGTATTACCTGCGAAAGAAAATCCGTTTACAGCGATGTGAAGGCACTGAAAGAATACGGAGTGGATATTGCTTCGGTTAAAAAGCCTTTTACGGGCTACGCAGTTCTGTCCCGTGACTTTGAGGTTCCTGAAATAAGACTTCTTATTGATGCTGTTCAGGCGGCAGACTTTATCTCACCGAAAAAGACCAGAGAGCTTATCGATAAAATGGGTACTCTCTGCAGCTCTTTTCAGAGTAAGGCTTTACAGAAGCAGGTCTATATTGACCACAGGGTTAAGTGCGCTAATGAGGAAATATACTACAATATAGATGTGGTCAGCCGTGCCATTCATCAAAAAAAGAAAATCAGCTTCATTTATTATAAAAGAAAGCTGAAGGATGGTGAAAAGGTCATCGTCAGCGATGAAAAGGAATTCACCGTAAGTCCCTATGCTCTTATATGGAGTAACGACCATTACTATCTTGTCTCCAATAACGAAAAATACGATAACCTTATGCACACCCGTATCGACCGTATGAAAAAGGTTAACATAACCGGTGATAAGGCAAGAGATTTTTCTGAGGTCTCCGAGTACAAGAATTACTTCGATGTGGCGGACTACTCCTCGAAGAGCTTCAATATGTACAGCGGTGACACTCAGAGGCTGGTCATCTCCTGTGATAATTCTATTTTGGAGGAAATTATTGACCGCTTCGGTGATGAGGGGATAAGAGCAGACAAGGATGAAAGCAGATTTATCCTTTCCTCACGCTGTGTGGTAAGTGAGGGTCTTGCCTCGTGGATAATGCAGTTCGGCAGTAAGGTAAAGGTTCTGGAACCGCCGAAACTCTGTGAGGAGATTAAAAGTAAAGCTGAAGAAATTCTCCGCAGTTATGAATAAAATTAAAGATGCTTTTCTTTTTGAAAGGCATCTTTTTTTCGTTAGATTTATTTAATTTCCCTTAAAGTTTATTAATTATAATGAAACTGACAGGTAATTTATGGTATAAAGAATATGAAAAGGAAGTGATAATATGAAGAAGACAGTGTTTCTGACGGGCGCCACGGGAACTATGGGGTTCGCAGGGTTCAAAGCGCTTTACGAAAGAAAGCAAATGTATGATATAGTTCTGCTGGTGTTCGAAGGTGAAAGCAAAGAAAAGCTTCAGAAGCTGGAGCCTTATACGGATGATCCTGCCGTAAAGATAATTTACGGTGACCTCGTAAATTATAACGATGTTCTCCGCTGTGTGGAAGGCTGTGATATTGTTCTTCATGTGGGCGGAATGGTTTCACCTGCCGCCGATTACTTTCCGAAAAAGACTATGGAAGTCAATGTGACGGCTATGGAAAACATAGTAAAGGCAGTAAAGGCACAGAAAAACGCCGACAGCATAAAGGTGGTTTACATAGGAACCGTAGCCCAGACAGGTGACAGGAATATTCCCACTCACTGGGGCAGAACAGGTGACCCCATACAGATAAGCGTTTATGACCACTATGCTCTGAGTAAGACAATAGCCGAAAGAATACTTGCAGAATCGGGACTCAGGTACTGGGTCTCTCTCAGACAGACAGGTATTCTTTATCCCGATATACTTAAGAATATGGACCCCATTATGTTTCACGTTCCTATTAACGGTGTACTCGAATGGGTAACCGTCGAGGACAGCGGAAGACTCTGTGCCAAGGTGTGTAACGATAAGGTTCCCGAGGACTTCTGGAGAAGATTTTATAATATCAGCTCAGGTCCCGACTACCGCATAACCAACTATGAATTCGAGGTTATGCTTCTTAATGCTATAGGTATGCCGGGTAAGGATATACCTAAAAAGCTCTTTCAGCCCAATTGGTTTATTCTGCAGAATTTCCACGGTCAGTGGTATACGGATGCAGACGTGCTTGAGGATTATCTCCACTTCCGTCTGAATGTGCCTATCAAGGAATATTTTAAAAGGCTTGCCGCCAAAGCCCCGAGCTTTTATAAGCTTTCAGCCGTGGCTCCGCCCGAGGTGCTGAAAAAGAATATGATGCAGCCTTTAGCCAATACTCCTCTTTACGGAACACAGGCGTGGACGGCAAACGGAATAAAGGACAGAGTTACTGCCTTTTACGGCTCTCTGGAAAAATACAGGGCAATTCCC